>NZ_BAAAIZ010000008.1:73976-91385 GCF_039526425.1 Streptomyces thermospinosisporus | reverse complement strand
CGTTCCGGGCCGCCGGATTCTCCGTGCGCACCGTCCTCGGCGACAACCCCGAGGACGCCCTCGACCGGGCGCGCAAGGCCGTCGACCAGGGCACCGGTGCGCTGATCGCCGTCGGCGGCGACGGCATGGCCCACCTGGCCCTGCAGGCCGTGGTCGGCACCGGCACCCCCTTCGGTCTGATCGCCGCCGGGACCGGCAACGACTTCGCGCGGGCCCTCGGGCTGCCGCTGCGGGACCCGGCCGCGGCCGGCCGGATGACCGCCGACGCCCTGAAGTGCGGCCGGGTGCGCGACATCGACCTCGGCCGGGTCGGCGACCGCTGGTTCGGTGCGGTGCTCGCCTCCGGCTTCGACTCCCGTGTCAACGACCGCGGCAACCGGATGCGGCTGCCGCTCGGCCGCTACAAGTACGACGTGGCGATGGTCGCCGAGCTGGCCGCCCTCCGGCCCCTGCCGTACCGGATCACGCTGGACGGGGGCGAGGTGCGCGAGCTGGAGGCGACCCTGGTCGCCGTCGGCAACGGCCCGTCCTACGGGGGCGGCATGCGGATATGCCCCGGCGCCGACCTCACCGACGGGCTCCTCGACATCACCGTGGTCGGCGAGTGCAGCCGGGCCACGCTGCTGCGGGTGTTCCCCAGGGTCTACCGGGGCACCCACGTCGACCACCCCGTGGTCACCGTCCTGCGCGCCTCGTCCGTCGAACTGGCCGCCGACGACGTCACCGCCTACGCCGACGGCGAGCCCGTGGGCCCCCTCCCCGTGACCGCCCGCTGCGTCCCGGCAGCAGTACGGGTGGTCGGCCCCTGAGCTGTGGGGGTTCTGAGGCGCGGAGCCGGACCCCCGGGCCCCGTGCCCGTGGGGCTCGAGTCTCCGGGGCCCGGGCCATGGGCCCCTGGGCGCGGGCCGTGGGCCCCCTGGGCTCGGGCCTCCGAGCTGCGGCGCGTCGAGCCCCGGAGGCCCGCGCCGTGGGCCTCTCTGCCTCGGGCGGACCGGCGGGGCCTGAGAACCGGTTCCGCGGCGCGGGACCTTGAGCCCGGACTCTTGGCTGCGGGCCGTGCCTGGAGTCGCGCGCCGGAGCGAGCCCTCCGACGTCCCTGTGCCCTCGCTCCCGAGCCGGCGGGCACCGAGCCGTGGTCCCCGGTCCTCCGGGCTCCGCGGGCTGCGGGTCCCCCGAGCTGTAGGGTCCTGAGCTGCGCGAACCCGGGGGCCGCCAGGGGGTGATCACGTTAATGATCGTCCTGTTGTCGGTGCGGACCGGTACGCTCGAAGGACGATGACTCAGGACCTCTCACCGGCCGAGCGGTACGCGGCAGCACGCAGGCGCGCTGCCGAGCAGGCCACCGCGCTCGCCTCCTTCCGCGAGATGTACGACTTCGGCCTCGACCCCTTCCAGATCGAGGCCTGCAAGGCTCTCGAGGCGGGCAAGGGAGTGCTGGTGGCGGCCCCCACCGGCTCCGGCAAGACGATCGTCGGCGAGTTCGCCGTCCACCTGGCCCTGAAGCAGGGCAAGAAGTGCTTCTACACCACGCCGATCAAGGCGCTGTCCAACCAGAAGTACGCCGACCTGTGCCGCCGCTACGGCGCGGAGAAGGTCGGCCTGCTCACCGGCGACAACAGCGTCAACTCCGAGGCGCCGGTGGTCGTGATGACCACCGAGGTGCTGCGGAACATGCTCTACGCCGGTTCCCAGACGCTCCTCGGCCTCGGCTATGTGGTGATGGACGAGGTGCACTACCTCTCCGACCGCTTCCGCGGCGCCGTCTGGGAGGAAGTGATCATCCACCTCCCCGAGTCGGTGACCCTGGTGTCGCTGTCGGCGACGGTGTCCAACGCGGAGGAGTTCGGTGACTGGCTGGACACGGTCCGCGGCGACACCGAGGTGATCGTCTCCGAGCACCGGCCCGTGCCGCTGTTCCAGCACGTGCTGGCCGGACGCCGCATATACGACCTGTTCGAGGAGGGTGAGGGACAGCGCAGGGCCGTCAACCCGGACCTGCTGCGCATGGCACGCCTGGAGGCGAGCCGCCCGTCCTTCAACGACCGCAGACGCAGCCGTGCCCTGCGCGACGCCGACCGCGAGCGGGAGCGGCGGCAGCGCTCCCGCGTGTGGACACCGAGCCGGCCGGAGGTCATCGAACGGCTCGACGCCGAGGGCCTGCTGCCCGCGATCACCTTCATCTTCAGCCGGGCCGCCTGCGAGGCCGCCGTCCAGCAGTGCCTGTACGCGGGCCTGCGGCTCAACGACGAGGCGGCACGCGCCGAGGTCCGTGCCCTGGTCGAGGAGCGCACCGCCTCCATCCCGCCCGAGGACCTGCACGTGCTCGGCTACTACGAGTGGCTGGAGGGACTGGAGCGGGGCTTCGCGGCCCACCACGCGGGCATGCTGCCGACCTTCAAGGAGGTCGTCGAGGAGCTGTTCGTGCGCGGCCTGGTCAAGGCCGTGTTCGCGACCGAGACCCTCGCGCTCGGCATCAACATGCCCGCCCGCTCGGTGGTGCTGGAGAAGCTGGTCAAGTGGAACGGCGAGCAGCACGCCGACATCACCCCCGGCGAGTACACCCAGCTCACCGGCCGGGCCGGCCGGCGCGGCATCGATGTCGAGGGACACGCGGTGGTGCTGTGGCAGCGCGGCATGAACCCCGAGCACCTCGCCGGTCTCGCCGGCACCCGCACCTATCCGCTCCGCTCCAGCTTCAAGCCGTCGTACAACATGGCGGTCAACCTGGTCGAGCAGTTCGGCCGGCACCGCTCCCGCGAGCTGCTGGAGACGTCGTTCGCGCAGTTCCAGGCGGACAAGTCGGTGGTCGGCATCTCACGGCAGGTGCAGCGCAACGAGGAGGGCCTGGCCGGCTACAAGGCCTCCATGACCTGCCACTTGGGCGACTTCGAGGAGTACGCCCGGCTGCGCCGCGAGCTGAAGGACCGGGAGACGGAGCTGGCCCGGCAGGGCGCCGCCCAGCGCCGCGCCGAGGCGGCGGTCGCGCTGGAGAAGCTCCGGCCCGGCGATGTGATCCACGTCCCCACCGGCAAGTACGCGGGCCTGGCGCTGGTCCTGGACCCGGGGCTGCCCGCGGGCCGCACCAACGGCCACCGCGGCCTGGAGTACCACGACGGCCCGCGCCCGCTGGTGCTCACCGCCGAGCGGCAGGTCAAGCGGCTGGCGTCGGTGGACTTCCCGGTGCCGGTCGAGCCGCTGGAGCGGATGCGGATCCCGAAGTCCTTCAACCCGCGCTCGCCGCAGTCCCGTCGCGACCTCGCCTCGGCGCTGCGCACCAAGGCCGGGCACATCCCCCCGGAGCGGCACCGCAAGCGCCGCTCCCAGGCGGCCGACGACCGGGAGATCGCCCGGCTGCGCAAGGCGATCCGGGCCCACCCCTGCCACGGCTGCAACGACCGCGAGGACCACGCCCGCTGGGCCGAGCGCTACCACCGGCTGCTGCGCGACACCACGCAGCTGGAGCGGCGCATCGAGGGCCGGACGAACACCATCGCCCGCACCTTCGACCGGATCGTCGCGCTGCTGACCGAGATGGACTATCTGCGCGGCGACGAGGTCACCGAGCACGGCAAGCGCCTCGCCCGCCTCTACGGCGAACTCGACCTGCTGGCCAGCGAATGCCTGCGCGAGGGCGTGTGGGAGGGGCTCGCCCCCGCCGAACTCGCCGCCTGCGTCTCGGCCCTGGTGTACGAGGCGAGGGTCGGCGACGACGCGCTGGCGCCCAGGCTGCCGTCCGGCCGGGCCAAGGCGGCGCTCGGCGAGATGGTCCGCATCTGGGGCCGGCTCGACGCTCTGGAGGAGGAGTTCCGCATCAGCCAGACCGAGGGCGTGGGCCAGCGCGAGCCCGACCTCGGCTTCGCCTGGGCCGCCTACATGTGGGCCTCGGGCAAGGGACTGGACGAGGTGCTGCGCGAGGCGGAGATGCCGGCCGGCGACTTCGTGCGCTGGTGCAAGCAGGTCATCGACGTCCTCGGGCAGATCGCGGCCGCCGCACCCGCGGTCGAGGGCTCCACGGTCGCCAAGAACGCCCGCAAGGCGGTCGACCAGCTGCTGCGCGGTGTGGTGGCCTACTCCTCCGTGGGCTGACTCCTCCGTGGGTGACTCCTCCGTGGGCTGACCCCGCCCGACCCCCGAGAGCCCGGCGTGCTCCGTGCGCGCCGGGCTCTCGCATCCCGTGCGCCCCCCGCCGGGTGCATCACCGCCCTCCGGCCTGGAAAAGCTCAGTGAGCCGCCCTCCGAGGGCCCCTGCTCACTCCTTACGGTGAGTGATTTTCGTACGCGCGTACGCCGTGACGGCTCGTGTTCGAATGCTGGCGCAGCGTGTAAATGACCCGAGGGTACTCCTGTCCCGGGCCCGTTTCAGGCACTTGCTGAATATGGCTCGGCGATGATCCGGTCGGACTAAGCTCGCCCGCAGCGCACCGAGTTGGGGTGAATTCGTGCACTTGTTCCCCGATGTGCCAGTTCCGACCCGTTAGTTCCCCGAACCATCAGCCGACTTGTTTCAGAGGGCCCACATGGCGAGTGACCAACTTCCTTATGCGCGCGTGCTGTTGCTGCCGGCCATACTGATGGCCGCGGCGACCGGAGCCGCCGTCGCCCTGGTGACGGAGCCCGCCCGGATCGCCGTCGGGGTCTGTGGTGCCGTCGCCACCCTGCTCGTGACCGTCGCGTCGGCCGAGGCCGCACGCCGCGGTCGGGTGCTGCGCAACGCCCGAGCCGAGTTCGAGCGTCACCGTGCGTATCTGGAGGCCCGGATCGCCGCCCACGACACGGAGACGAAGCACTTCACCGACGAGGTGCTGCCCGCCGCGCTCGACCACATGCACCGCGGCAACGAGGTCCGAGAGGTGCTGCGCGCCCTGCCCCGGCTCAACCCGGCCTGGCAGCACCTGCCGCAGTACCAGCTCGACCTGCTGCAGACGGTGCTGTCCATCATCGACTACGAGGAGACCCTGCGGGACTCCAACCAGCGCTCCTTCGTCAGCATCGCCCGCCGCGTCCAGTCCATCGTCCACCAGCAGGCCGAGGAACTGCGGGAGATGGAGGAGGACCACGGCCGCAACCCCGAGGTCTTCGACGACCTGCTGCGCATCGACCACGGCAACGCGCTGATCGGCCGCCTCGCCGACTCCATCTCCGTCCTCGGCGGAGGCCGCCCCGGACGCCAGTGGCCCCACCCGGTCGCGCTCTACAGCGTGCTGCGCGGCGCCATGTCCCGCATCCTCGAGTACCGGCGCATCGACCTGAAGTCGATCGCCAAGGTCAACGTCAAGGGCATCTGCGTCGAACCGGTCATCCACGCCGTCGCCGAGCTCCTCGACAACGCCACCCGCTACTCGCCGCCGCAGACCAAGGTGCACGTCACCGCGATCGAGGTGCAGACCGGCGTCGCCATCGAGATCGAGGACGCCGGCGTCAACTTCGACGAGAAGGCCCGCGCCCGGCTCGAGGGCATGCTGGAGCAGGCCATGGTCGGCAACGACATCCAGGAGATCGGCTCCAACCCCAGGCTCGGCCTCTCCGTGGTGGGCCGGCTCTGCGCCAAGTACAAGATGCAGATCTCCCTGCGGCCCTCCGCCTACGGCGGCATCCGCGCCGTCCTCGTCGTACCGAAGGACATGCTGACCGACGAGCCCGGCGTCGGCCTCGCCCACGGCATCGGCGCCACCTCCGTGCCCCAGCCGGTCGACATGCTCCCCGGCCCCCAGCGCGCCCCCAAGAAGCGCCGCCCCACCAGCCCCCGCATCCCCGCCTCGGTGTCCATGGAGGACGACGTCCCCGAGGTCACCGAGTGGACCCCGAACGGACTGCCGCAGCGCCGCAGCCGGGTCAAGACACCGATGCACCAGCGCTACGCCGAGAAGGCCGCCGCGGAGCGCGAGGAGCGGGAGGCCGCCGCACGCGGCGAGAAGACCATCTGGTCCAGGGCGGAGTCCACCCCCGAGCCGGAACCCGAGAAGAAGGAGGAGAAGCGCGAGCCCGGTCTGTGGGTCGACGCCTTCTGGGAGGGCCTGAAGGAGGGCCTCGAACCGGGCGTCCACCCCACCGACTTCACCCGTAACCCCACCGCCTACCTGCATCTCATCAACGATCCGGCCCGTACCGAGGCCGACGACGAGGGGGACCTCAAGTGATCCGGCAACGAGCCAACTTCGACTGGATGCTCAAGGAACTCGCCGACGGCGCACCCGGCGTGGAGATGGTCGTGGTGCTCTCGGCCGACGGTCTGCGCCTCGCCCGCTACGGCGGAGACCAGGACGCCGCCGACCGGGTCGCCGCCGCCTGTGCCGGCGTGCAGAGCCTCGCCGGTGCCGTCGCCCAGGAACTGCCCTACAGCGACGGCGAGATGCAGATGGTGCTCATCGAGATCAAGGGCGGCTACTTCTACCTCATGGCAGCGGGCGACAACGCCTACCTCGCGGTGCTCTCCGACATGACCTGCGAACCCGGCCGCATGGGCGGCATGATGCGCGACCTCGTGGTCCGCATCGGCGCCCATCTCACCACCCCGCCCCGAAGGAACGGGCAGGCCGTATGACTCCTCCGCAACGCACACGGCGCACACCGGGGGAGGATCCGCCTCCCCGGTCCGCCGAGACCCAGAAGGGCCCTAAGAGCAACCCGGAGCGCATCTACGTCGTCGCCGGCCCCGAGGGCGAACGCGCCGAACTCGACCTGGTGACACTGATCGTCGCCAAGTCCCCGGACCCGCCGAGCTCCGCCACCCCCGAGCAGGCGGCGCTGCTCCGGCTCTGCTCCGCCCCCCTGTCCGTGGCCGAGCTCTCGGCCTACTTGAACCTGCCGTTCAGCGCGGTGACCGCGCTGCTCACCGAGATGCTGACGGCGGAACTGGTCCAGGCACGCGCCCCGATCGTCCGCCAGGCGCTGCCCGACCGTTCCCTTCTTGAAGCGGTGATGCATGGACTTCAAAGGCTCTGAGACCGTCCCGGGCCCCCGCACCGAGGACCGGCTGCCGCAGACCGCGCAGGCCGCGGCCAAGATCGTGATCGTGGGCGGCTTCGGGGTCGGCAAGACCACCATGGTCGGTTCCGTCAGCGAGATCAGACCGCTGACCACCGAGGAGACCATGACGCAGGCCGGCATCGGCGTCGACGACAACTTCGGGTCCGCGTCCAAGACCGCCACCACCGTGGCCATGGACTTCGGCCGGATCCGCATCACCGAGCAGCTGGTGCTGTACCTGTTCGGCACCCCCGGCCAGGAACGCTTCTGGTTCCTGTGGAACGGCCTGTTCGAGGGCGCGCTCGGTGCGGTCGTGCTGGTCGACACCCGCCGCCTGGAGGTCAGCTTCGACGTGATGGGCCGGCTGGAGGAGCGCGGCGTGCCGTTCGTCGTCGCCGTCAACACCTTCCCGGACGCGCCCCGTTACCCGATCCCCGAGCTGCGCCCCGCGCTCGACCTGCCGGAGGACGTGCCGATCGTGGAGTGCGACGTGCGGCGCCGCGCCTCCAGCCGGGACGTGCTGCTGACCCTCATGCGGTTCCTGCACTCGCTCGCCATGTCGGGCTCGCTCACCTGACCCGCGTACCTGCCCCCCACGCCCGCCTCACTCCCTTCGTCCCTCATTCCCGGAGCGACCACTGTGACGTCAGAAACCCCCTCCCCGACCGGAACGGACGCCTCCAGGCTCACCCCGCCCCCCGGCTGCCCCGCGCACGGGCGGGGGGCCGGGGGGCTGGCCCGGCTGCACGAGTCGGACGACCTGAAGAAGCTGTACGAGGAGCTGCGGGCCGAGCACGGCCCGGTGGCACCCGTGCTGCTCCACGACGACGTGCCCGTGTGGGTCGTCCTCGGCCACGCCGAGAACCTGCACATGGTGAGCACGCCCACGGTCTTCACCCGTGACAGCCGCATCTGGACCCCGCTCCGGGAGGGCATGGTCAAGCCCGACCACCCGCTGATGCCGCACATCGCCTGGCAGCCGATGTGCGCCCACGCCGAGGGCGAGGAGCACACCCGGCTGCGCGGCGCCATCGACTCCGCCGTCGCCACGCTCAACTTCCGCACGCTGCGCCGCCACATCAACCGCAGCACGCAGCGGATCGTCAACACCTTCTGCGAGGTGGGGGAGGCCGAGCTCGTCAGCCAGTACGCCGAGCATCTGCCGATGGCCGTGATGTGCCAGATCCTCGGCATGCCGGACGAGTACAACGACCGGATCGTGCAGGCCGCGCGGGACATGCTGCGGGGAACCGAGACCGCCATCGCCAGCAACGCGTACATCATGGACGCGCTCGGGCGGCTCACCGCCCAGCGCCGGGAGAAGCCGCAGGACGACTTCGCCAGCCACCTCATCACCCACCCGGCCGGGCTCACCGACGACGAGGTCCGCGAGCACCTGAGGGTGGTGCTGATCGCCGCCTACGAGGCCACCGCCAACCTCCTCGCCAATGTGCTGCGCACCGTGCTGATCGACCCGCGCTTCCGCGCCCAGCTCAACGGCGGGCAGATGACCGTGCCGCAGGCGGTGGAGCAGCTGCTGTGGGACGAACCGCCGTTCAGCACGATCTTCGCCTACTTCGCCAAGCAGGACACCGAGCTGGGCGGGCAGCGCATCCGCAAGGGCGACGGTCTGCTGCTCGCGCCGATCGCGGCCAACGTCGACCCGCGGGTGCGGCCGGACCCGACCGCCGACATGATGGGCAACCGTGCCCACCTCGCCTTCAGCGGCGGCCCGCACGAGTGCCCCGGCCAGGACATCGGGCGTGTCATCGCCGAGATCGGCGTGGACGCGCTGCTGATGCGGCTGCCCGACGTGGAGCTGAGCATCGACGAGGAGGAGCTGCGCTACACCGAGTCCATCGCCTCGCGGCACCTGGTGGAGCTGCCGGTGTACTTCACGCCGCGGGAGCAGCAGGACGTCAACGAGCGGCCCAACCACGACGCCAAGCCGGACCGGTCGGCCACCAACTGGCACATCGGCGGCCCGGACCCCTTCGCGCCGCCCTCGCGTCCCGCGTCGCAGCGGGCCCCGCAGCCGGACGCCCTCGCCGGGCGGCGCACCGCCACGGCCGCCCCGCCCCCGGTGCCCCAGCAGCAGACCGCACCGGCGGCACCGACCGCACCGGCGCAGCCCGCGGCGCCCCAGCCGCCGCTGCTCGTTCCCCCGCCGCCGCCCGCCGCACCGGCCCGGCCGCGGGGCCTGTGGCAGCGGTTCCTGAACTGGTGGCGCGGCGACCTCTACTGACCGGACTGACCGGACTGACTGGACTGACCCGACTGACCGGTCCGGCCGGACTGACCGGATTGACCGGCGGCCCAGTCCCGGTAGGAGGCCCAGGCCGCGAGCACCCGGTCACTGCGGAAGCGGTGCCCGGCACCCGTCACCGGGTCGGTGAACTCCAGCGTCCGCGCCAGCAGTTGCAGCGGGCGCCGGAAGTCATCGGCCGGCACGGGGCCGGTCACCGCCGGGTAGAGGGGGTCGCCGAGGATGGGCACACCCAGGGCGGTCATGTGCACCCGCAGCTGATGGGTCTGGCCGGTGTGCGGCACCAGCCGGTACCGGCCCAGACCGTCCGCGCGGTGCTCCAGCAGGGCGATCTCGCTGACCGCGTTGGGCTCCCCGGCCACCTCACGGGCGGTCAGCACGCCGCGCTCCTTCTCGATCCTGCTGCGCACGGTCCGGGGGAGGTCCAGTGCGGGGTCGTACGGTGCGACGGCCTCGTACTCCTTGCGCACCCCGCGGTCACGGAACAGCGTCTGGTAGGCGCCGCGCTCCTCGGGGCGCACGGTGAAGAGCACCAGGCCTGCGGTGAGCCGGTCGAGACGGTGCGCGGGGCTGAGCGTGGGGATGCCCAGCTCACGGCGCAGGCGGGCGAGCGCGGTCTCGGCGACATGCCGGCCGCGCGGGGTGGTGGCCAGGAAGTGGGGCTTGTCGGCGACGACGATGTGCTCGTCCCGGTGGACGACCTCCAGCGGGAACGGCACCGGCACCTCCTCGGGGAGCTCCCGGTGGAACCAGACGAACAGCCCCGGCTGGTAGGGCGCGTCCGCGGGCACCGGCCGCCCGTCCGCGCCGACGATCAGCCCGGCGTCGAACATCGAGTCGACGACGCCCGGCCCGGCCGCGAGACGCTCCACCAGATGCTCCCGCACCGTCCGCCACCCCCCGCCGGCCGGCAGCCGCACCCGCACGGGGTCGACCCCTTCACGCTGCGGCAGCGGAGAGGGCGGAACCACTCGCTTACGTCTCACGACCGCCAAGCCTACGAGCAGCCGCCCGCCCCGAGCCCGGGCGCCGGCGCGCCGGCCGTCAGGGCTCCTGCGTCTCACCGCTCTCTGTGCCCTCAGTGTTGTTCAGAGCCGTCAGCGCCCTCTGTCCCCGAGGCGTCCGCCCCCGGTGTCTCCGCCCCCGGCGTCTCCGAACCCGGCTCGGCGGACCGAAGCACCGCCTCCCGCACCCGGGTCTCGACCTCCTTGCGCGGGATGTCCTCCTGGCGGGCGTACTCGCTCACCGCCACATGGACGTCACGGGCGAGGTCCCGCCACGCCCGCCAGGCCGTCTCCCAGATGGCGGTCTGCTGCTCGCTCCACTTGACCTCGGTGGGCGGCCCGTAGGTCTCCTGCAGATGACGTACGCGGGCGTGCGCGGCATCCGCCGCGCGCTGCTTGGCGACGATTTCGTCGAAGGTGTGTGCCACGCGCCCGGATCCTGAAGCAGCCCCGCACACCGAACCGAGCCGCCACGCCGCCACGGCCCTACGGCTCCCTCCGGTTCACCCGGCCGGGCGGGCCCGGGACGGCCGGGGCCCGGCATCCGGGCGGGCGGGGCCCGGCATCCGGGCGGGCGGGGCCCGGCATCCGGGCGGGTGCTGTGCCGGGCCTCCTGCCAGGCGGTCAGACCCGGGCGGCACAGGGCGGCACGCGCAACGGTCTGCCGTGAAGGCGCGGTGGTCACCGGGAAGGGCTGCGGCTCGCCGGGTGCGGCGCCGGTCCCCGGACCGGCCGGGTGGGGCCCGGACTGCCGGGCGCGGCCTGGGCCGGCCGGGGCGCTGGGTTGACGGGCAGGCCCGGGCTCAGCGCCGGGCGGCAGGGGCCGCGGTTCGCCGAGGGCGGCGCCGTATCCCAGATGGTTGCCGGTTCGGCTTCGGGGCCGGGCCGAGGGCTGAGGCGTTCGGGGCTGCTCGGTGCGGCGCCGGTCTCCCGGACCGGCCGGGTGGGGCCCAGGTCACCAGACACGGCTGGCACCTCGGTCCGCCGGGCGAGCCGTGCGCTCGGGCCGGGGCCTGGGGCCCAGGGCCGTGGGCCGGGGCTGCCGGGATGGGCGTGTGGCCGCCTGGGAAAGGGGCGCGGGCTGCCGATGCGTCGCTGGTTGCCCGGACGGTGCCGGATCGGCCGGGTGTGCCCGGGCCGCCGGGCGCGGCTCGGGCCGGCCAGGACGCCACGGCCTGCCGGGCGTGCTCAGCCCGCTGGGCAGGTGAAGCCGGCGAGGCGAAGCCTCAGCCGGCCGCTGCGCGGATCTGTTCCTGTTCTGCCTCGATGCGGGCGTTCCATTCGGGCTTGGAGGCCTGCCAGCCGTCCTCGTTGTGGCCGAGGCGCCAGTAGCCGGAGATGGAGAGGTCCTCTCGGGGGATCTGCTTCTCGACGCGCAGGAGGCGGCGCAGTTCCTTCACGAAGTGGGCCTCGCCGTGGACGAAGGCGTGGACGCGGCCGTCGGGCCAGTCCAGGGCTCGTACGGCCGCCAGCAGGGCCGCGCCGACCGGGCGGCCGGCGCGGTGCAGCCAGGTGATCTCCGCGTCGGAGTCGATCTTCTGCTCCTCCTCGGGGCCCTCGATCTCGACGAAGGCACGGGCCTCCGCGCCGCGGGGGAGAGCCTCCAGCGAGCGGGCCATGGCGGGCAGTGCGCTCTCGTCACCGGCGAGGAGATGCCAGTCGGCCCCCGGATCGGGCGCGTAGGCGCCGCCGGGGCCCACGAAGCGCACGGTCTCGCCGGGCCGGGCGCGCAGCGACCAGGGGCCGGCCAGTCCCGAGTCCCCGTGCAGCACGAAGTCGAGCGTGAGCTCGCGGTGCTCCGGGTCCCAGTGGCGCACGGTGTACGTCCGGGTCACCGGCCACTGGTCGCGGGGGAACTCCTCGCGGATGCGTTCCAGGTCGAAGGGCTCCGGGTAGGTCACGCCCGGGACCGGCAGCAGCAGCTTCACATAGTGGTCGGTGCAGGTGTCGGCCGCGAATCCGGCGAGACCCTCGCCGCCCAGCACCACGCGCTGCATGTGCGGGGTCAGCCGCTCGGTGCGGACGACCTGCGTGGAGTACAGCCGGCGCGGACGGCGTCCCGGTCGTTCTGCCATGGAGGCCTCCCAGTTTTGGTTAGGGTTACCTAACCTAGCACCTCGCTCCGGTGAACACCTCCAGCCGTCACGAATCCTGAGAACGCGCCGAGAGCTACGCGTGAGCGTGGTCCTCAGCGCGACAAGCGCGACAAGGTGGTCAGCAGGCGCCGCAGCGAGCCGCCGAGCCCCCAGCGGGCCGCCAGCTCCTCCACCGCCGCCGGGTCCCGCGGAGTACTCGGCAATGTTGTGTCCACGTCGGGCAGCGGAACGTCGTCCGCGACCCTGACGACCTTCGGCGCCACCGCGAGGTACGGCCGCGCCTCGGTCAGCCGCTTGCGCTGTGCCGGCGTGAGCTTGGCCTTCCGGTCGTCCACGGCCGCGAGGATCCCGGCCAGATCGCCGAACTCGGCGAGCAGCTTGGCCGCCGTCTTCTCCCCGATGCCCGGCACGCCCGGCAGCCCGTCGCTCGGGTCGCCGCGCAGCAGCGCCAGATCCGCGTACCCGCGCCCGTCCACCCCATACTTGGCGCGCAGCGCGGCCTCGTCGGTGATCTGCAGCGTCCCCACGCCCTTGACCGGGTACAGCACCCGCACCCGGCGGGCGTCGTCCACCAGCTGATACAGGTCCCGGTCGCCGGTGACGATGTCGACCGGGCCCTTCGCCCGGGCCGCGTACGTGCCGATCACGTCGTCCGCCTCGTACTCGGCGACGCCCACCCGGGCGATGCCGATGGCGTCCAGCACCTCCTCGATGACCGGCACCTGTGGCGAGAGCGTGTCCGGCACCTCCTCCACGTCCGGGCCGAGCTCGTGCTCCTCGGCGACCCGGTGCGCCTTGTAGGAGGGGATCAGCTCCACCCGCCAGTGCGGGCGCCAGTCCGCGTCCATGCAGGCCACCAGGTGGTCCGGCTGGTGGTCCAGCACCAGGCGGTCGATGAAGTCCAGCAGCCCGCGCACAGCGTTCACCGGGGTGCCGTCGGGGGCCCGCACGGTATCCGGGACGCCGAAGTAGGCCCGGAAGTAGAGGGAGGCGGTGTCGAGAAGCATCAGTCGTCCGGTCACGCTCCGCATCATGCCGCACGCCACCGACAGCGCCCCGCGGATCGGCGCCGTCGAGCACACAGCGACCCCCGGATCGGCGCCGTAGAGCGCACGCGGCGGCCCCGCGGATCGGGCCGTCGAGGTCACAGTGCCCGGCACCTCGGCCGCCCCCTTGCACCTACCGCAACGAGTTGCGCCCTGCGCTCCCACTGTGAGGTGCCGCACGACAACGTTTGCCCTGCGCAAAACAGGGGAGGCGCCGCCCCGGCGCGATGCCGTTCACGTATTCGACTCGGCGTCGCCCTTTTCATTGCCGTCGAGAGCTAGAGGTACGCGTGTCAGCGAGGCTTGAGGCCGAGCACCTGTACAAGGTGTTCGGCAGACGACCGGACAAGGCGGTCGAAAGACTGCGCAAGGGCGAGACCGACCGGGAGGAGCTGCGCGCCGTCGGCACCACCGCAGCGGTCATCGACGCATCCTTCACCGTGGAACCCGGCGAGATCTTCGTCGTGATGGGCCTGTCCGGTTCCGGAAAGTCCACCCTGCTGCGCATGCTCAACGGTCTGCTGGAGCCGACCGCCGGGCAGGTGCGCTTCGGCGGCCAGGATCTGACCGCGCTCTCCGACCGTCAGCTGCGCGAGGTCCGGTCCAAGAAGATCAGCATGGTCTTCCAGCACTTCGCGCTCTTCCCGCACCGCAGCGTCCGCGAGAACGCCGCGTACGGACTGGAAGTGCAGGGCGTGCCCCGCGCCGAGCGCGAACGCCGCGCCGACGAGGCGCTCGCCCTGTGCGGCCTGGCCGGCTGGGAGAAGTCGTGGCCGGACGAGCTGTCCGGCGGCATGCAGCAGCGCGTCGGCCTCGCCCGCGCGCTCGCCACCGACGCCGACCTGCTGCTGATGGACGAGTCCTTCAGCGCGCTCGACCCGCTGATCCGCCGCGACATGCAGGACCAGCTGCTCGAACTGCAGAAGACGCTGAAGAAGACCATCGTCTTCATCACCCACGACCTCAACGAGGCCATGCGCCTCGGCGACCGCATCGCGGTGATGCGCGACGGCTGCATCGTGCAGATCGGCACCGCCGAGGACATCCTGGTGCGCCCCGCCAACGACTACGTCGCCTCCTTCACCCAGGACGTCGACCGCTCCCGCGTGCTCACCGCCGGCTCCGTCATGGAGAGGGAGGTCCGCGGCGACGAGGCCGACTGCGGCTGCGAGACCGCCACACCGCAGACGCCGTTCAACGAGCTGTGCGCGATCAGCGCCCGGGTGCCGCACCCCGTCGCGGTCCTCGACGGCGAGCGCACCCTGGTCGGGGTCGTGCCCCGGCAGCGGCTGGTGGGCTTCCTCGGCGACGAGGAGGCGGACCCGGGCGTGTGCGACGCCCCGCGGGACAAGGGCGGCGAGAAGGTGATGGCCAATGCCTAGGATTCCGCTCGGCGACTGGGTCAACAGCACCGTCGACTGGCTGCTCGACCACGTCGACTGGCTGTTCTCGTTCTTCAAGGCCGTCTTCACCGGCACCTACGACGGCATCAACGCCGTCCTGCAGGCGCCCGAGCCGCTGCTGCTCGTCGGCATCTTCGCGGTGATCGCCTTCTGGCTGCGCGGCACCCTCGCCGGTCTGCTCACCTTCGCGGGCTTCGCCTTCATCGTCTCCCTCGATCTGTGGGAGAACGCGATGATCACGCTGTCGCTGGTGCTGGTCGCCACGCTGATCGCGCTGGTCATCTCGGTGCCCGTCGGCATCTGGGCGGCCCGCTCCGACCGGGTCAGCAGCCTGGTGCGGCCGGTGCTGGACTTCATGCAGACGCTCCCCGCGATGATCTACCTCATCCCGGCGATCCTCTTCTTCGGCACCGGCGCCTCCGCAGGCATCGTGGCCACCCTGATCTTCGCGCTCGCCCCCGGCGTGCGCATGACCGAGCTGGGCATCCGCCAGGTCGACAAGGAGCTGGTCGAGGCCGCCGAGGCCTTCGGCACCACCCCGCGCAACACCCTGCTGCGCGTCCAGCTCCCGCTGGCGCTGCCCACGGTGATGGCGGGCGTCAACCAGGTCATCATGCTCGGCCTGTCCATGGCCGCGATCGCCGGCATGGTCGGCACCGGCGGCCTGGGCGGCGACGTCAACGAGGCCATCGGCCAGCTCAACGTGGGCCTCGGCTCCGAGGCCGGTATCGCCATCGTGATCCTGGCGATCTACCTGGACCGCATGACCAGCGCCCTGGGCACCCAGGTCTCCCCGCTGGGCCGCCGCGCCGCCGCCAAGGCCCGCGCCGCCGCCGGCGGACTGAAGATCTGGTCCTACCGCCCCCGCCCGCAGGTCGCCGTCATCGGCGTGGTGATCCTCGCCCTGGTGGCCGGCGGCATGGGCGTCTTCGGCGGCACCTCCTCAAAGGAAGCCGCCGGCGGCAAGAAGGCCGGCGAGGGCAAGAAGGTCACCCTCGGCTACGTTCCGTGGGACGAGGGCATCGCCTCCACCTTCCTGTGGAAGGAGATCCTGGAGCAGCGCGGCTACGAGGTCGAGGCCAAGCAGTTCGACGCCGGGCCGCTCTACACCTCCCTCGCCCAGGGCGACATCGACGTCGTCACCAACTCCTGGCTGCCCACCACCCACGAGCAGTACTGGAAGAAGCACGGCTCCCAGCTGGACGACCTGGGCTCCTGGTACGACGAGACCTCCCTGGAGCTGACCGTCCCCGCCTACATGAAGGACGTCGACTCCCTCGAGGACCTCAGGGGCAAGGCCGGCCAGTTCGGCGGCAAGATCACCGGCATCGAGTCCAGCGCCGGGGAGATGGCCCTGCTGAAGAGCAAGGTCCTCAAGGAGTACGGCCTGGACAAGGAGTACCAGGTCGTCGACAGCTCCACCCCGGCGATGCTGGCCGAGCTCAAGCGCGCCTACAGCAAGAAGGAGCCGATCGTCGTCACGCTCTGGTCGCCGCACTGGGCGTACAACGACTACCAGCTGAAGAAGCTGAAGGACCCCAAGGGCGCCTGGGGCGAGGGCGACGGCGTGCACACGCTGGCCCGCAAGGGCTTCGCCGGCGACGACCCCACCGCCGCCGGGTGGCTGAAGAACTTCACGCTCACCGAGAAGCAGCTCACCAGCCTCGAGGCCGAGATCAACAAGGCCGGCAAGGGCAGGCAGCAGGACGCGGTCCGCACCTGGCTGAAGGCCAACCCGGGCCTGGTCGACAAGCTCGCCCCCGTCCAGTCCGGCGGCGACACCCCGGCCGAGGCGAAGCGCCCGCTGAACGTGGCCTGGTTCCCCTGGGACGAGGACATCGCCGTCACCTACCTGTGGAAGAACGTCCTGGAGCGGCGCGGCTACAAGCTGAACCTGAAGCAGATGGACGTCGGCCCGGTCTACACCGGCCTCGCCTCCGGCGACCTGGACCTCAACTTCGACGCCTGGCTGCCGCACGCCCAGAAGAACTACTGGGACAAGAGCAGGGACGACCTGACCGACCTCGGCAGCTGGTATGAGCCGACCTCCCTGGAGATCGCCGTGCCGAGCTACGTCAAGGGCGTCGACTCCATGGAGGACCTCAAGGGCAAGTCCGACCTCTTCGGCGGGAAGATCATCGGCATCGAGCCGGGCACCGGCGAGATGAACCTGCTCAAGAACAAGGTCCTGCCCGGCTACGGCCTGGACGACGAGTACGAGGTCGTGGACGGCTCCACCCCGGCGATGCTGGCCGAGCTCAAGCGGGCCATCGCCAAGAAGAAGCCGGTCGCGGTCACCCTGTGGTCGCCGCACTGGGCCTACGCCGAGTACGAGCTGACCAAGCTCAAGGACCCCGAGAAGTTCTGGGGCGACAACAACAAGATCCACACCATCGCGAGCAAGAAGTTCCCGGAGCAGTACCCGCAGCTCACCGAGTGGATCAAGAAGTTCACCATGAGTGAGCAGGAGCTCGCCACCCTGGAGGCGGAGATCAAGGACCGCGGCCAGGGCAAGGAGGAAGAGGCCGTGGCCGCCTGGCTGAAGGAGCACACCGAGGTCGCGCAGCGCATGACCGCCTCGTAACCGCTCCGCTCCGCACCGCCTCCCCCGGGGGCGGACCGGGCCGT
>NZ_BAAAIZ010000008.1:15125-73938 GCF_039526425.1 Streptomyces thermospinosisporus | reverse complement strand
GCACGGCCCGGTCCGCCCCCGGTTCATGTCCGCCTTCCTCGTGACCTTCCGGCGCCGAAGGGCAACAATGGCCAGAACACCCCGGACATCGAGCGCGAGCCGGCACCGGCTTGAGGCAGCGGCATGAAACGGTCCGCCGAATCTGCGTAGGGTGCAGACAAGCCGTCATCGGCGTCCGCCGGGCAGCGGGGTGCAGGGCGCGGGACGATGGGCGAAGGAGGGACGAGCAATGGGCGACCACAAGGAACAGCCCTTGCGCGTGGGCGCGGCCGTGCGGCGGCGACGCCGGGCGCTGGACCTCACCCTTGCCGCCGTGTCCGAGCGCAGCGGTCTGTCGGTTCCGTTCCTCAGCCAGATCGAGAACGAGCGGGCCCGGCCCAGCCGCAGCTCCCTGGAGAAGGTGGCCGACGCCCTGCGCACCACCGCCGTGGAACTGCTCGCCGCCGCCGACCCGGCGTGCAGCGTGGACGTCGTCCGCGCCGACGACACCGGGTCCTGGCTGGAACCCCGGGTGCGCTCCCTGGTGCGCGGCCACCACCAGATGCACGCCTCGGAGTTCACCGGCGACCACGAGGCCGGCCGCGAACTGCAGTTCCGCAACGACCAGTTGATGTACGTCGCGGACGGCGCCGTGGAGATCGAGGCGGAGGGCCGCGCCTACCGCCTGGGCCGCGGTGACACGCTGTACCTCACCGGCGGCGTACGGCACCGCTGGCGGGCGACTGTGCCGGAGACCCGGCTGGTGGTCGTCGCCGTCGCCGAGCACATCGAGGCGCTGCGGGACAAGCCGCGCCGATGAGCACCCCTCGCGTGGTGTCTCTCGTCCCCTCGCTCACCGAGGCCGTGGCGGTGTCGGCGCCCGGTGCCCTGATCGCGGCCACCGACTGGTGCACGCATCCGCCCGGCCTGGACGTGCCGCGCATCGGCGGCACCAAGAACCCGAGGACCGACCGGATCGTGGAGCTGGCCCCCGATCTGGTGATCGCCAACGAGGAGGAGAACCGCGCGCCCGACCTGGACGCCCTGCGCGCGGCCGGGCTCGAGGTGCTGGTCACCGAGGTGCGCACCCTGCCGCAGGCGTTCCGCGAGCTGGACCGGGTCCTCACCGCCTGCGGCGCCGCCACCCGCCCCCGGTGGCTGGACGAGGCCGAGGCGGCCTGGGCGGCCGTGCCGCCGCCCGAACGCCGCCGCACCGCGGTCGTCCCGATCTGGCGGCGCCCGTGGATGGTGCTGGGCCGCGACACCTTCGCCGGCGATCTGCTGGCCCGGCTCGGCGTCGGCCACCTCTACGCCGGGCACCCGGAGCGCTACCCCCGCGTGCCCCTCGACGAACTGCGCGCCGCCCGCCCGGATCTGGTGGTGCTCCCGGACGAGCCGTACCGCTTCACCGCCGACGACGGCCCCGAGGCTTTCCCCGGGCTGCCCTGCGCCCTCGTCGACGGACGGTGTCTCACCTGGTACGGGCCGTCGCTCGTCGAGGCCCCGGCGGTGCTGGGGCGGGCCCTGCGAGCAGCGCACCGCTGAGCACGCCCCGCACGGTGTGCCGGGCGGCGACCGCCCAGGCGGCGACCAGCACCACGTACAGCGCGAGAGCCAGTGCGCCGAAGCGGGCAGCCCGGTGTGCCGGGCCAGGGCCTCGGCAGGCGCGGCGGGAGCGCGGCGCCCGCGCTCGCCACGACGGCGGTGCCCATCACGCACGCGTACCAGTTGGGCCCGAGGTGGCGGACGGCCGGAACGCGCGGCGGCCGGGCGGCGGCACGGGGGAGCGGGGGCGGACGATGGGCGACGGTGACCATGCTCCCCACCGTCGTACGGCCGCCTGACCTGGGCCAGAGGGTGCTTTGCCATGACGACATAAGCTGACGTTATGAGCAACACGGACGATCATCCCGGCCACCGGTCCGGGTCCTCCGGTTCCCTCGCCCACCGGGTGCCGGATCTCGGGGCCCTGGAGCTGCTGCTGGCGGTGGCGCGGCTGGGCAGCCTGGGCGGAGCGGCGCGGGAGCTGGGCATCACCCAGCCCGCCGCCAGCAGCCGCATCCGCTCGATGGAACGGCAGCTCGGCGTGGCGCTGGTCGACCGCTCACCGCGCGGCTCCCGGCTGACGGACGCCGGGGCGCTGGTGACCGACTGGGCGCGGCGGATCGTGGAGGCGGCCGAGGCCTTCGACGCGGGCGCGCAGGCACTGCGGGACCGCCGGGACTCCCGGCTTCGGGTGGCGGCGAGCATGACCATCGCCGAGTATCTGCTGCCCGGCTGGCTGCTGGCGCTGCGCGCCGAACGCCCGGACACGGCGGTGTCGCTGCTCGCGGGCAACTCGGCCGCGGTGGCCGAGCGGCTGCTGTCCGGGGTAGCCGACCTGGGCTTCGTGGAGGGGCTGACCGTCCCGTCGGGCCTGGACTCGGTGGTGGTCGCGCACGACCGGCTGATCGTGGTGACGGCCCCGGCCCACCCCTGGGCCCGCCGCAGACGCCCGCTGGCCGGCGAGGAGCTGGCGGCCACACCGCTGATCCTGCGGGAGAAGGGCTCCGGCACCCGGCAGGTGCTGGACGCGGCACTGGGCGGACTGGCGCGGCCGCTGATCGAGGTGTCCTCCACCACCGCGGTCAAGGCGGCGGCGGTCGGCGGCGCGGGCCCCGCGGTCCTCAGCGAACTCGCCGTCGGCGAGGAACTGGCGATGCGCCGCCTCGTCCGCATCCCGGTCGACGGCATCGCCCTCACCCGCGACCTGCGAGCCGTCTGGCCCATGGGCCACCGCCCCACGGGCCCGGCCCGCGACCTGCTGTCGCTGACGAGGGGGTAGGCGCCGGCCGGCGCCTGGTTCGAGGCAGACCATCCGGCGGGGCGGCTGCGCCGTCCGTGCCGGTCTCCGCCGTCCGTGCCGGTCTCCGCCGTCCGTGCCGGTCTCCGCCGTCCGTGCCGGTCTCCGCCGTCCATGCCGGTCTCCAGCCGGGAGCGACGTGCCGGCGGCGCGGCCGGCGGTCGGCAGAGGTCGCGCGTGCGGATGAGCCGGAGGGCAGCCTCCAGTGGTGCGTCGAGCCGGTCCGGTGGTCGTGCGGGGCTGCGTCCCGCGAGGCGTGCGCGTGTTCTGTCGGCACCGGGGCGGCGGTGGGCGGTCGGCGCGGCGGTCCGCACCGACCGTGGTCCGGCCGCCGCCCGCCGGGGCGGTCGTCCGGCGGCGCAGGGGCGTGACGGACGGGCCGGAGGGCGACCGGGCCGAGCGGAGACCGGCCGGGTGCAGCGGATCAGGTGTTGGCTGCTGCGGTGACTGCGGAGGTCGCGCGCGCGGGTGAGTAAGAGGGCAGCCTCCAGTGGTGCGTCGAGCCGGTCCGGTGGTCGTGCGGGGCTGCGTCCCGCGAGGCGTGCGCGTGTTCTGCCGGCACCGGGGCGGCGGTGGGCGGTCGGCGCGGCGGTCCGCACCGACCGTGGTCCGGCCGCCGCCCGCCGGGGCGGTCGTCCGGCGGCGCAGGGGCGTGACGGACGGGCCGGAGGCGGGCCGGGGCGGACGGGCCGGAGGCGGGCCGGGGCGGACGGGCCGGAGGCGGGCCGGGGCGGACGGCTCGGAGGCGGGCGGGGCGGGCGGAGAGCGGCCGGGTGCTGCTGGTCAGATGTAGGCCGCTGCGGTGACCAGGGACTGGACGACTCTGAGGTCGTCGTCCATTTCGGGGTGCCACTGGACGCCCAGGGTCCAGGGCGCCTTGGGGAGTTCGATGGCTTCGGCCGTGCCGTCCTCCGCGTGGGCCGAGGGGATGAGGCCGGTGCCCAGGCGGTCCACCGACTGGTGGTGGTAGGTGGGGACCTCGGTCTCCTCGGGGACGATGGAGGCGTAGCGCGTGCCGGGCACCGGCTTGACCGGGTGGCGGCCGAAGACACCCGGGGTGCCGGCATGGCCGTCGATGTGCTGGACCAGCGTGCCGCCGAGGGCGACGTTCAGCAGCTGCATGCCCCGGCAGATGCCGAGCAGCGGCAGCTCGCGCTTGAGCGCCGCCCGGATCAGCGCCAGCTCCCAGGCGTCCCGCGCCCGCGCGGGCGGCCCGGTGCGCGGGTCCGGCTCGGCGCCGTAGTGGACCGGTTCGATGTCCGGGCCGCCTGCGATCACCAGGCCGTCCAGCCGGGACACGGCCGCCTCGGCCAGCTCCGGCGCGTCCGGCGGGAGCATCGCGGCCAGGCCGCCCGCCCGCTGTACCAGCCGTGGGTATCCGGCGGGCAGCAGCGCGGCGTCCAGCTGCCACACTCCCCAGCGCACGCCGGACTCCGCGTAGGTGCTGATGCCGATGAGCGGCCTGGACGTCATCTGCTTGATTCCTCCTGCTCTCGTCAGTCCCGTGACAACTCTGCCTCGGCCGCGGCCAGTGCCGCGAACTCTTCCTCCGGCGCCTTCGCGACCAGGTGCTTGCGGCTGTAGAGGCCGAAGTAGGCGAGGGCCACCAGGTACACGGCGAGCGCGATGAACGCCGCCGTCACATCCACCAGGAACGTCGCCACCAGCGCCGCGCAGGCCAGCACCAGCGCCACCGACGACGTCCACACACCGCCCGGCGTCCGGTACGGCCGCGGCAGCTCCGGCTCGCGGCGGCGCAGCACGATGTGGGAGAGGGACATCAGCGCGTAGGAGATGGTCGCGCCGAAGACCGCGATGTTCAGCATGCGCGCGCCGTTGCCGGTGCCCGCCGCCAGCGCGAAGCCGATCGCTCCGGGCACCAGCAGACCGAGGTAGGGCGCCTTGCGGCTGCTGGTCAGGGACAGGAACTTCGGCAGGTACCCGGCCCGGGAGAGCGCGAACAGCTGGCGCGAACCGGCGTAGATCAGCGAGAAGAAGGAGGCGACCAGGCCCGCCAGGCCCGCGTAGTTGACGATGCGGCTCAGCGCGGTCGGCTCGCCGTCCGGCTGGAGCGCCTCCACCAGCGGGTTGCCGGCGTCCTGGATGGCCGAGGAACCCCGTGCGCCCGCCGCCGTGAAGAAGGTCAGCAGGGCCAGCGCCACCAGGATGCCCATGGACCAGCGGATCGCCCGGGGCAGCGTACGGGCCGGCTCCTTGGTCTCCTCCGCTGCCAGCGGCACGCCCTCCACGCCCAGGAAGAACCACATGCCGAACGGGAACGCCGCCCAGATGCCGAGCAGCCCCATCGGCAGCCAGGAACTCGCACCGAACGCCGAGGAGTCGACCGGGATGTCGTCCAGCGAGGAGGCGTCGAACCCGGGCAGCGCGCCCAGGGCGAACACCAGCAGCGCGGCCACCGCGATACCGGTGACGACGAAGCTGAAGCGCAGCGCCTCACCGACGCCCCACAGGTGGATGCCGATGAAGACGATGAAACAGGCGAGATAGACCGGCCAGCCCGACTCCAGGCCGAAGAGGCCGAGCGACTCGACGTAGTCGCCGATGAAGATGGAGATCGCGGCGGGCGCCAGCACGTACTCGATGAGGATGGCCGTGCCGGTGAGGAAGCCGCCCCAGGGCCCGAGCGCCCGGCGGGCGAAGCCGTAGCCGCCGCCGGCGGTGGGCAGGATCGACGACAGCTCGGCCAGGGCGAAGACCATGCAGGTGTACATGGTGCCCATCAGCACCATGGCGATCGCCAGGCCGCCGAAGCCGCCCTCGGCGAGGCCGAAGTTCCAGCCGGAGTAGTCGCCGGAGACGACATAGGCGACGCCGAGCCCGGTCAGCAGCAGCCAGCCGGCGCTGCCGCGGCGCAGCTTCCGGCGCTCCAGGTAGTCGTCCGGTTCGGTGGCGGATCGTCGGGAGTCACGAGACGTGGACGGAACGGTCATGGGGCTACTCCCCAGGGGGCGGTGGAGATGACGGAGGCAAGCAATGGCATGGATCCAGACCTTTGTGGGCCCATACCTTCGTGGGCCCGGCGGCCGGAACGCAAGACCCTTGCGTGAAGCCGCTGTGAACTCTCACCGCCCCGGCGCATGCCGAGCCCGCTCGCCTCACGCCCGGCGCGCCGCTCTCCTCACGCCCGACGGGCCGCGCTTCTGGCCTCCGGTGAGTCCGCTCGCCCGCGCCCGCCGGTGTCACGCCAGGAAGCCACGCAGCAGCGCCGCCGTCCCCGCGCAGTGCTCGTGCATCATCTCCCGCGCCCCGTCCACGTCACCCTCCAGCACCGCCTCGACCAGCGCCGTGTGCTGCTGCTGGGAGTGCTCCAGGTTGCGCACCAGCAGCGGGATGCAGTCCAGCAGGTCGTTGACCCTGGCCCGCACCGCCGCGTACTGCGCGGTGAGCGTGGGGGAGCCGCTCAGCTCGGCCAGGGTGAGGTGGAAGAGCGTGTCCAGGCGCCGGTAGTCGGCCAGCGGGGCGTCCCGCGTGCCGGCCAGCGCCTCCCGAAGCCGTGCCGCCTGCTCGTCCGTCAGGCCGTGCGCCGCGCACAGTTCCGCGGCGCCCACCTCCAGCACCTCCCGGAACCGCAGCACGTCCTCGATGTCGACCTCGGCGGTCCGCCGCCGCAGCTCGTCACCGCCGGTGTCCGTGGGCCGGGGCAGCACGAAGGTGCCGCCGTAGCGCCCGCGCCGGGACTCCACAAGACCCTGGTCCTGGAGCACCTTCAGCACCTCGCGCAGCGTCACCCGGCTGATGCCCAGCCGGTCGGCCAGCTCCCGTTCGGCCGGCAGCCGCTCGCCCGCGGGCACCAGGCCCAGGCGCACCACCTGGAGGATCTGCTCCAGCGCCTCCTCGAAACCGTTGCCCGCCCGCACCGGCCGCAGCACCGGCGCCAGCCGGTCCCCGAGCCCCTCGACGACTTCCCCGGTCATCTGGCCGTGCCCCCTTCCCAACCAATGGTTCTCGGCAATACCTTATGGCTCCCGACCGGTCACGGACGACCGGGAATCAGCTCACAGCAGCCCGAGGAGGCCCTCCCGTGGCAGACCGCACACCACCACTCGGCGTCGAGGAGCTGCGCACCCTCGTCGCGAGCGGTGAGATCGACACTGTCGTCCTGGCCTTTCCCGACATGCAAGGGCGGCTGCAGGGCAAGCGCTTCGCCGCACCCTTCTTCCTGGACGAGGTCCTCCATCACGGCACCGAGGGCTGCAACTACCTGCTCGCCGTCGACGCCGAGATGAACACCGTCGACGGCTACGCCATGTCGTCCTGGGACAACGGCTACGGCGACTTCGCCATGCACCCGGACCTGGCCACCCTGCGCCGCGTGCCCTGGAACGAGGGCACCGCCCTGGTCATCGCCGACCTCGGCTGGGCCGACGGCTCCCCCGTGCACGCCGCACCCCGCCAGATCCTGCGCCGCCAGCTGGAGCGCCTCGCGGAACACGGCCTCACCGCCCAGGTCGGCACCGAGCTGGAGTTCATCGTCTTCAAGGACACCTACGAGCAGGCCTGGGACGCCGGCTACCGGAACCTCACCCCGGCCAACCAGTACAACGTCGACTACTCCGTCCTCGGCACCGGACGCATCGAGCCGCTGCTGCGCCGCATCCGCAACGAGATGGCCGGCGCCGGCCTCACCGTGGAGTCCGCCAAGGGCGAGTGCAACCCCGGCCAGCACGAGATCGCCTTCCGCTACGACGAGGCCCTGGTCACCTGCGACCAGCACGCCATCTACAAGACCGGCGCCAAGGAGATCGCCGCCCAGGAGGGCGTCTCCCTCACCTTCATGGCCAAGTACAACGAGCGGGAGGGCAACTCCTGCCACATCCACCTCTCGCTGGCCGACGCCGACGGCAACAACGCCATGTGCGACCCCGACGGCGGCATGTCCGCGCTGATGCGGCACTTCCTTGCCGGGCAGCTCGCCGCCCTGCGCGAGTTCTCCCTGCTCTACGCGCCCAACATCAACTCCTACAAGCGGTTCCAGCCGGGCTCCTTCGCCCCGACCGCCGTCGCCTGGGGCCACGACAACCGCACCTGCGCGCTGCGCGTCGTCGGCCACGGCCGCTCGCTGCGCTTCGAGAACCGCCTGCCCGGCGGTGACGTCAACCCGCACCTCGCCGTGGCCGGCATGGTCGCGGCCGGCCTCTACGGCATCGAGCAGCGGCTGGAGCTCCCCGAACCCTGCCCCGGCAACGCCTACACCGCCGACTTCGAGCACGTGCCCACCACGCTGCGCGAGGCCGCCGAGCTGTGGGAGACGTCCGCCATCGCCAAGGACGCCTTCGGCGACGAGGTCGTCGCCCACTACCGCAACATGGCGCGGGTCGAGCTGGACGCCTTCGACGCCGCGGTGACCGACTGGGAGCTGCGCCGCTCCTTCGAACGCATGTGAGGCCCTTCTTGTCCCACGAGCACGAGCTGCAGGTACTCAACCCCGCCACCGAGGAGGTCGTCGCCACCGTCCCGGCCGCCGGCCCGGCCGACGTGGACGCCGCCGTCGCCCGCGCCACGGCGGCGCAGACCGCCTGGGCCGCCCTCGCGCCCGGCGACCGCGCCCGGACGCTGCGCCGCTTCGCCGCCGCCGTCGACGCCCATGTCGAGGAACTGGCCCAGCTGGAGGTCCGCGAGGCCGGGCACACCGTCGGCAACGCCCGCTGGGAGGCGGGCAACGTCCGCGACCTGCTGGACTACGCGGCCGGGGGAGTGGAGCGGCTGACCGGACGTCAGATCCCGGTGCCCGGCGGCCTGGACGTCACCATCCTCGAACCGCTCGGCGTGGTCGGCGTGATCGCCCCCTGGAACTTCCCCATGCCCATCGCGGCCTGGGGCACCGCCCCCGCGCTCGCCGCCGGCAACGCGGTCATCCTCAAACCGGCGGAGACCACCCCGCTCACCGCGCTGCGGCTGGCCGAACTGGCCCTGGAGGCCGGGCTGCCCGAGGGACTGTTCCAGGTGCTGCCCGGACACGGCCCGGTCGCCGGCAACGCGCTCGTCGAGCATCCCGGCGTCGCGAAGATCGTCTTCACGGGGTCCACCGCGGTCGGCAAACAGGTGCTGGCCAAGGGCTCGGAGCGGCTCAAGCGGGTCACCCTCGAACTCGGCGGCAAGAGCCCCAACATCGTCTTCGCCGACGCCGACCTCGAGGCCGCCGCGGCGGCTGCCCCCATGTCCTTCCTCGACAACGCCGGCCAGGACTGCTGCGCCCGCACGCGCATCCTGGTCCAGCGCTCCGTCCACGACCGGTTCCTCGAGCTGCTCGCCCCCGCGATCGAGGCGGTGCTGGTCGGCGACCCGGCCGACGAGAAGACCCAGATGGGCCCGCTGATCTCCCGGACCCAGCTCGACCGCGTCCGCTCCTACGTCCCCGACGACATGGAGGGGATCCGCGGCAAGGCCCCCGAGGGCCCCGGCTTCTGGTTCCCGCCCACCGTCCTCACCGGCGCCGGCCCGCGCGACCGCGTCGCCGTCGAGGAGGTCTTCGGCCCCGTCGCCGTCGTCCTTCCCTTCGACGACGAGGCCGAGGCCGTGAAGCTCGCCAACGCCACCGACTACGGCCTGTCCGGCTCCATCTGGACCCGGGACGTCGGCCGCGCCCTCAGGGTGTCCCAGGCGGTCCGGGCCGGAAACCTGTCCGTCAACTCCCACTCCAGCGTCCGCTACTGGACACCCTTCGGCGGATTCAAGCAGTCCGGCATCGGCCGCGAGCTGGGCCCGGACGCCCTGACCGCCTTCACCGAGACCAAGAACGTCTTCATCAGCACGGAAGGCCCCGCACAGTGACCGAAGAGATCATCTGCCGCCGGCTCGTCGGCCGCACCGCCGTCGTCACCGGAGCCGGCAGCGGCATCGGCCTCGCCGCCGCCCGCCGGCTCGCCTCCGAGGGCGCCAACGTCGTCTGCGGCGACGTGGACGAGGCCCGCGGCAAGGCCGCCGCCGAGGAGACCGGCGGGATCTTCGCCGGCGTCGACGTCACCGACCCCGAGCAGGTCGAGGCGCTGTTCAAGACCGCGTACGACACCTACGGCAGCGTCGACATCGCCTTCAACAACGCCGGCATCTCGCCCCCCGACGACGACTCCATCCTGGAGACCGGGCTTGAGGCCTGGAAGCGCGTCCAGGAGGTCAACCTCACCTCCGTCTACCTGTGCTGCAAGGCCGTGATCCCCTACATGCGGCGCCAGGGCAAGGGCTCCATCATCAACACCGCGTCCTTCGTGGCCCGGATGGGAGCGGCCACCAGCCAGATCTCCTACACCGCGTCCAAGGGCGGCGTCCTCGCCCTGTCCCGCGAGCTCGGCGTCCAGTTCGCCCGCGACGGTATCCGCGTCAACGCGCTGTGCCCCGGCCCGGTCAACACCCCGCTGCTGCAGGAACTCTTCGCCAAGGACCCCGAGCGCGCCGCGCGCCGCCTTGTGCACATCCCGCTGGGCCGGTTCGCCGAGGCCGAGGAGATCGCCGCCGCCGTCGCCTTCCTGGCCAGCGACGACTCCTCCTTCGTCAACGCCACCGACTTCCTCGTCGACGGCGGAATCTCGGGGGCCTATGTCACACCGCTGTAGACCGCGTCCTACAGTGCCGGAATGAGCATGACGCCCCCGCCCGGCTGGTACCCCGATCCCAAGGCACCCCACCTGGAGCGCTGGTGGGACGGCACGGCCTGGACCGAGCACCGCCGCACCCCCGAGGCCGCCCCCGGGGCACCGGGGGCACCCGGGGTACCCGTGGCGCCGGTGCCCCCCGCCCAGGGCGGTCCCGTCGGTCCCGGCGGTCCCGTCGGTCCCGTCGGTTCCGGCGGTCCCGGCGGCACCGGCCGCTCCAAGGTGATCGCCCTGACGACCGCGGGGGCGGTGCTGGTGGCCGCCATCGTCACCGGAGCGGTGTTCCTCGGCCGGGACGACGGCGAACCCCGGGCCCGCACCGAGGCCTCGTCCGGTGCCGACCCGGTACCGGGCGGTGGCTCGGCCTCCCCGAGCGAGACGCCGTCGCCGTCCGCGTCCTCGTCCGAGCCCTCGGCCGACGACCCGGCCGTCGTCGAGGACCCCCTGAACGGCATCACCTTCCCCCTCCTCGACGGCTGGATCCGCCCGAAGCACGTCGCCGACGACGACGTGGTGATGACCACCGACGGCACCTACGACTGCCCCGGCGAGGGCATCGTCTGCCGTCACGGCACGGTGATCTCCCGCACCATCACCGGGACCGACGAGACCTCGCCCGAGGTGCTCGCCAAGGAGGACATCTCCGACGCGGCCCAGGACGCCTTCGACGAGGACGAGCTCGGCCAGCGCCCCTACGGCGGCCTGAAGTCCCACACCGTCGTCAAGTCCGGCCCGGTCGCGGTGGCCGGCCGCGCCGGCTACCTGGTGCGCTGGCGGGTCACCACCGGCAAGGGCCCCGGCGGCTATGTGCAGTCCATGGTCTTCCCGTCCAGCGTCGGCACCGAGTCGCCCGTCGTGGTGCGGTACGTCTTCGACGCCGGCGAGGACGGCCCGCCGCCGGCCGACATGGACCGCATCACCAAGGGCATCCGCTCCATCGACGACGCCGGCTCGGGCGGCGGAGTGGGCAGCAGCATCGGCCCCGAGGACTGACCGGCGCAGCCGGAGGGCCGGGCGGGGCTACAGGAAGGTGCGGCCCTCGCCGCGATACGTCGGCACCGTGTCCGTCACCGCCTCGCCCTCCACCAGGTGCAGCGCGTCGAACCGCTCGCACAGCTCGCCCGCCTTGGCATGCCGGAACCACACCTTGTCGCCGATCAGCAGATCGTCGGCGGGTGAACCCAGCAGCGGCGTCTGCACCTCACCGGCCGCCTCCTGCGGGTCGTAGCGCAGCCCCTCGGGCAGATACGGCATCGGCAGCCGGTCGGCACCCGGCGCGCCGGAGGCCGGATACCCGCCGCCGAGCACCGTCACCACGCCGACGCCGGGCCGGCGGACCACGGGCAGCGCGAACAGGGCCGCCGGGCGGCCGGTGAACGAGGTGTAGTGGTCGAACAGCCTCGGCACATACAGCCCCGAACCTGCGGCGACCTCCGTGACCGCCTCCTCGGCGGCGGTGTGCTGCACACTGCCCGTGCCGCCGCCGTTGACGAACTCCAGATCCGGCACCACGGCACGCACCGCACGCACCGCAGCCGCCCGCCGTTCGGCCAGCTCCCGCCGGGCCGCCGCCTGCATCAGCCGGATCGCCCGGGAGCGCAGCGGCCGCCCGGCCACCGCGTCGCCGACCCCGGCGACATGACCCTCGTACGCCATGATCCCCACGACCCGGAACCCCGGTCGCCGGTCCACCGCCCGTGCCACATCGGCGAGTTGCGCGGGGGAGTGCAGCGGGGAGCGCCGGGCGCCCACCCGCACTCGCCCGCCGAGCAGCTTCAGCGAGGTGTCCAACTCCAGGCACACCCGCACCTCTTCGCCTCCGCCGGAACGCGAGGCGTCGATGAGGTCCAGTTGCGCCGGATCGTCGATCATCACCGTGACGGCCGAGGCGAGCTTGGGATCGGCGGTGAGCTCGGTGTACCCGGCGCGGTCGGCGGAGGGGTAGGCCAGCAGCACGTCGTCGAACCCGGAGCGGGCCAGCCACAGCGACTCGGCGAGCGTGAACGACATGATCCCCGCGAACCCGTCCCGGGCGAGGACCCGTTCGAGCAGCGCACGACAGCGCACGGACTTGCTCGCCACCCGGATCGGCTTTCCGCCGGCCCTGCGGACCAGATCGTCCGCGTTCGCGTCGAAGGCGGCCAGATCCACGATCGCCAGCGGGGCGTCGAGATGGGCGGTGGCCCGGTCGTAACGGGCCCGGTCAAAGGCGCGCGCAGTCATGGACGCAGCCTGCCAGACCGGATTACCGCAGGGTAGGGGGACGTTCCGGGCAGATGCCGCCGCCATGCGGACCGGTTCCCGTTCGGGTGGCACCACGCCGTAGAGTGACGCGCACGCAGGGCGGCCCGCCACCGGCAGCGTGAACGCGCCGGGATGACGGACCGCCGGTGCGGGTATCTGTGCGACGAGGAGACGGGGGGTGCATGAGCACGGAAGCCCAGCGCACTCCCTACCCCCCGCGCCCGGCGACCCCGCCGCCTCCGCCGCATCCCCCGGCCGCGGCCCCCACCGACGCGCCCGGCACCGGCCCTCGCCGCCGGCCCGCGGGCCCCACGCCCGACGGCCACGGCCCTACGCCCCCGGCGTCGGCCCCCTTCGGCCTCGCCGACCGCACGCCACCCGGCACCGGCCGCCCGCCGGCCCCTCGCCGTCCGGCGGCGGGCGAGACCGGCGAGGCCACGAACGCGTCCGGTGCGGCGCCCTGGTCCCGTACGGCGGCGGGCGAGTTCCGTGCTGCTGGGACCGGCGGTCGTGCCGCGCCGGGAGAGCAGCGTCCGACGGCGAGTGAGGGCCGGGCGGGCACGGCCGGATTCCGCGCGGCGAACGAGCCTCGTGCCACGGGCGACCAGCGTTCGGCGGCAGGCGACGCCCGGGCCACCGATGCGGCGGCGCATGCGCCTCGCAGTGCGGTGGACGAGTTCCGGACGACCGCGAACGACCGCCGCGGAACAGGAGATCAGCGCCCCGCGATGAACGCCCCCCGTTCGACGGTCGATGACGGTCGCCCCGTGGCCGGCAACCGCCGCCCGGCCGCGGGTGAGACCCGCGCGGCGGTCCACGACGCTCGTGCGGCGGTGGACGCTCCCGGCCCGGCGGGGCGTGACCCCCGTGCGTCGGTGAACGACTTCCGCGCAGCCGGCGACGGTCGGACCGCGACGGGAAACCAGGGCGCGGCGACGGGCGACGCCCGCGGCCCGATGAACGATGGCCGCCGGGCGGCTGATGCCCCCCGTTCCGCGGCGCATGATCTCCGCACGTCGGCGAATGATGGTCGCGCGGTGGTGAATACGTCCCGCCAGGCGGCCGATGACGGTCGCGGCGCGGCGGGAGATCAGCGCGCGGCGGTGAACGAGGCCCGTTCGGCGGGCGCCTCCGGGACGGCGGCGCGGGATGCGCGCTCGGCCGGCCACGGTGTCCGCACCGCGGCGGATGACGCTCGCCCCCAGCGCGGCGGAGAGGCCGTGTCGAAGGACGCCGGACCGCACGGAGCCGGTGCCCGTGCCTCCGCCGACACGGCGGATTCCGCACGGGCTCCCCGCTACCCGAGCTTCGGTGCCGGGCTGCCGGCCGGCAGGGAACCCATGGCGCCGCCTCCACCGCAGGCGTCCGCCCGGTTCCCCGACTCCCCGCCGACCGTCGGCCGGGGCCTCCGGTCCACGGCCGTACCACGGCAGCCGCACCACCGCCCCGGCACCGGCGACGCGGACACCCTCGACAGGACCTCGCCCGCGCCGGATCCCGGGCCGCCCTCCGCGCCGCCGCGGCCGGCGGCGTCCGCGTACCCGCTGCCCGACCCCGCCCTGTCCTGGAGCGCCACCTCCCCCGCGCATGCGGGCATGACGGGCGAGGTGCCCGTACGGCAGGCGTCGCAGACGACACAGACGACACAGACGACACAGACGACGCAGACGGCGTCGATGTGGCCGCGCAGGGCCACGGCCCGGGGGCAGGCCGTTGCCGCCGCGGTGTGTCTGGTGCTCGGGATCGGGCTCATCGGGGGAGCGGTGACCGGAAGCTATCTGTCCGGGGACTCCGAGGAGGCGGGCCGGCGCACGGGATTCGCCGCCGGGCGGGACCTGTGGCACAGCGTGCCGGTGGACCAGCTGTTCCCGCCGGTCGTCAAGGGGACCGGTGCGGGACCCGGCGAGGCCGACCGGATCTGGACGCGGATAGCCGTGGCCCCGGACAGCGGCTGCAAGGACGCCTTCGACCCGCTGCTGCGCAAGGTCCTCGCGCCCGTCGGCTGCGAACGCCTGCTGCGCGCCACCTACACCGACGCCACCCAGAGCCATGTCACCACCGTGGGCCTGCTGTTCACCAAGGCCGACCCCGCCGGGATGACCGTCCTGGCCCGCCGTTTCGAACGCGAGCGCCTGGACCGGCGTACCGATCTGATGCCCCTGCCGTACGCCGCCAAGGGCACCGCCGCCGAGGACTTCGGGAAGCAGCAGCGGGCCGCCTGGGCGATCTCCGTGCTGACCGACGCACCCGTCGTGGTCTACGCCGTCTCCGGGTGGGCCGACGGGCGCGCCGTCGACGACCCGCAGCCCGCCGCGGACGCCCTGGAGTCCGGCGCCACCACGGCCCCGGCCCAGTCCGGCCTCGGCCACGAGGCACAGGGGCTCGCGGACCGCGCCGAACGCGGACTGCGCAAGGCCGTCGGCAACGACGACGACACGGCGAACCGGGAGCATGCCTCATGAACCCGACCCCTGCGCCTACTTCCCGCGTGGGCCGCGCCCGCCGTGCCGCGCGCGCCGGACTCGGCATCGCGCTGGCCGCCACGCTCGCCCTGCTGCCCGCCACCGCCGCGCACGCGGACGGCATCCGCGCCCGGCAGTGGGCCCTGGACGCCCTGCACACCGACGAGGTGTGGCGGACCACCAAGGGAGAGGGCGTCACCGTCGCCGTCCTGGACACCGGGGTCGACTCCGACCACCCGGACCTCGCCGGGAACGTGCTCACCGGCAAGGACCTGATCGGCTTCGGCGCCGGGCCGGGCGACCGCGCCTGGGCGCGGCACGGCACCGCCATGGCCGGGATCATCGCCGGTCACGGACACGGGCCGGGCAACGCCGACGGCGTCATGGGCGTCGCCCCCGAGGCGAAGATCCTCCCCGTCCGCGTGATCCTCGAGGACCGCGACCCCTCCCGGAGCAAGGCCCGCAGCACCCGCGGCAGCGCCCTCGCCGAGGGCATCCGCTGGGCCGCCGACCACGGCGCCGACGTCATCAACCTCTCCCTGGGCGACGACTCCGCCTCCGCCCACCCCGAGGCCGGCGAGGACGAGGCGATCCAGTACGCCCTGCGCAAGGGCGTCTCCGTGGTCGCCTCCGCCGGGAACGGCGGCGAGAAGGGCGACCACGTCTCCTACCCGGCGGCCTACCCGGGCGTCATCGCCGCCACCGCCGTGGACCGCTACGGCACCCGCGCCTCCTTCTCCACCCGCCGCTGGTACACCACGGTCAGCGCCCCCGGCGTCGACGTGATCATCGCCGACCCCGACCGCAAGTACTACGAGGGCTGGGGCACCAGCGCGGCGGCCGCGTTCGTCTCCGGCGCCGTCGCCCTCATCAGGTCGGCCCACCCCGACCTCACCCCCGCCCAGGTCAAACGCCTCCTGGAGGACACCGCCCGCAACGCCCCCGCCGGCGGCCGGGACGACAGCCGCGGCTTCGGCTTCATCGACCCCGCCGCGGCGATCAAGGCGGCGGGACGCATGAAGCCGGAGGGCCTGCGCTCGGCCGCCTACGGGGAGAAGTACTTCGGGCCCGGCCCCGACGAGGCCCGGGCCGGCGACGACGCCGCCGACTGGGCCGCCCCGCTCGCGGGCGGCGCCGGCGGGGTGCTGCTGGTCGCCGCGGTCGTCCTGTGGCGGGGCCGCCGCAGCGCGAGCCGCGAGGACCCGCCGGGCGGCATCTAGCTCCGTCGCGCCGTCACCGGGCGCTCCCGCCGCGAGGGTGCCCGCAGGCTGCCGATAGGGTCGGTGACCGTGGCGATGAAGAACATTCCCGACCCCGGTTTCCGCGACGACGACGGCTCCGCCGACCCCCGGCTGAGCGCCGCGCTCGCGGCCTGGGCCGAGGACCGCGACGCCGTCGGACCCGTCCTGGAGGCGCTCAAGGGCGCCCGGCTGCTCGTCCCGGTCGTGGCGGTGCTCGGCGAGGTGGAGGAGGACGAGAACGGGCTGCGCCGCGAGAAGACCAGCGACATGGCCGTCCCCACCCTGAAGGCCGGCAACCGCACCGCGCTGCCCGCCTTCACCTCCACCGACTCGCTGGCCCGCTGGGACCCCCAGGCCCGCCCGGTCGCCGTACCGCTGCACCAGGCCCTGCAGGCCGCCGCGCAGGAGAAGGCGGACACCGTGGTCCTGGATCTGGCCGGCCCCGTGCCGTTCGAGCTGACCGGGCCCGCGCTGCTCGCACTCGCCGAGGGACGCACCAGCACCGACCCGCTTCAGGACCCCGCGGTCACCGAGGCCCTCCGCGCGGTGGTCGCCGCCGAACCCGCCGTCCGGCGCGCGCACCTCGGGCCCGGCCGGGCCGACGGCACCCTCGCCCTGGTCCTGGACCCCGCCGTGCCCGCCGCCGAGGCCGCCCGGGCCGTGGCCGAGCGGCTGGCCGCCGACGAGACGCTCAGGGCCCGCCTGGTGCGCGGTCTCGACCTGGCGGTCCTGCCGGCCGGGACCGTCCCACCGGGCGAGCCCCTGTACGTGAAGAAATAGAAGAAGGAAGAGAAGAAGGAAGAGAAGAGGGAGCGGGCGCGGCTGCGGTGCTCAGCCGCCGTAGACCGGGCCGGTGTACTTCTCGCCCGGGCCCTGGCCCGGCTCGTCCGGCACCAGGGAGGCCTCGCGGAAGGCCAGCTGCAGCGACTTCAGGCCGTCCCGCAGCGGGGCCGCGTGGAAGGAGCTGATCTCGGTCGTGCTGCCGTCCAGCAGCCCGGCCAGGGCGTGGATCAGCTTGCGTGCCTCGTCCAGGTCCTTGAACTTGTCCCCCTCCTCGGTCAGGCCGAGCTTCACGGCGGCCGCGCTCATCAGGTTCACGGCCACGGTCACGATCACCTCGACCGCCGGTACCTCCGCGATGTCGCGGGCCATGGCGTCGAAGTCGGGGTTGCCTGGGGTCTCGGCGCTGTCCGAGGGGGAGGTCTCACTCATGGCCCACACGATAGGCGGTGAGGTCCGGTGCCCTCCGGTTAGCCCTTGTCAATCGATCCTGGTAATCTGGACAACGACCGGTCGGACACGCTGTGCCCGGCCCACAAGTGGAGGCTCTTGAACTCCCACCTGGTCACCCTCGCGGGTGGCGGGTCACCGGTCAGGCGGCGCAGTCCCCGAGAGTGCACCGCCCGAAAGCGCGCCCCGCGACCGAACGCGGCGGTGTTCCGGTAGTTCGAGGAGCCCCGCCTGTGATCGTCCGGGGCATTTTTTCTGCGCCGGCGCGGTTAGGTCTAACGAACACACACGTTACGCGGCTGTCCGCCAGACCGTCGCGTGGTGCTACCGAGGAGGATCCATCAGCGCCGAGCCCCGCATCAACGACCGGATTCGCGTTCCCGAGGTGCGACTTGTCGGTCCCAGTGGCGAGCAGGTGGGCATCGTCCCCCTGGCCAAGGCACTGGAGCTTGCGCAGGAGTACGACCTGGACCTGGTCGAGGTCGCGGCGAACGCCCGTCCGCCCGTGTGCAAGCTCATGGACTACGGGAAGTTCAAGTACGAGTCGGCCATGAAGGCCCGTGAGGCGCGCAAGAACCAGGCGCACACGGTCATCAAGGAGATGAAGCTCCGGCCGAAGATCGACCCGCACGACTACGAAACCAAGAAGGGTCACGTAGTCCGGTTCCTCAAGCAGGGCGACAAGGTCAAGATCACGATCATGTTCCGTGGTCGTGAGCAGTCCCGGCCCGAGCTGGGCTACCGGCTGCTGCAGCGTCTCGCGGAGGACGTGGCCGACCTCGGGTTCGTGGAGTCGAACCCGAAGCAGGACGGCCGCAACATGATCATGGTCCTCGGTCCGCACAAGAAGAAGACCGAGGCGATGGCCGAGGCCCGCCAGGCTCAGGAGGCCCGCAAGGCTTCCGCGAAGGCCAACCCCGGCCGCTCGCAGAACCCTGCGGACGCCGAGGCGTGATCCCGGGGACCGCCAGGTCCCAGGAAGCAACCGAAACCAGTACGACGCTCCACAGTGCCCGGTTCTCGCAACCGGGCACAGGAGCGCCACCGACGAGGAGAGAACGGCGCTATGCCGAAGAACAAGTCGCACAGCGGTGCCAGCAAGCGCTTCAAGATCACCGGCTCCGGCAAGGTGCTCCGCGAGCGTGCCGGCAAGCGCCACCTGCTCGAGCACAAGTCGTCCCGTGTGACGCGTCGCCTCACCGGCAACGCCGAGATGGCCCCGGGCGACGCCGCGAAGATCAAGAAGCTTCTCGGCAAGTGACGCCCGGCGCCTTCACTGAGCGCCGTACGTCGGACCGGGACCCAATCGATTTCCGGGCCGTGTGAGGACCACCGCGGCCCCGCTACAAGGAGTTAACAAGTGGCACGCGTCAAGCGGGCAGTCAACGCCCACAAGAAGCGCCGGGCGATCCTCGAGCAGGCTTCCGGCTACCGCGGTCAGCGTTCGCGCCTGTACCGCAAGGCCAAGGAGCAGGTCACCCACTCGCTGGTCTACAACTACAACGACCGCAAGAAGCGCAAGGGTGACTTCCGCCAGCTGTGGATCCAGCGCATCAACGCCGCTGCCCGCGCCAACGGCATCACCTACAACCGCTTCATCCAGGGTCTGAAGGCCGCGAACATCGAGGTCGACCGCAAGATGCTGGCGGAGCTGGCCGTCAACGACGCGACGGCGTTCGCCGCGCTCGTCGAGGTCGCCCAGAAGGCGCTGCCGGCGGACGTCAACGCGCCCAAGGCTGCGTGACGCCGGCGCCGGCCTTTGAGCCGACGTGAGTGAAGGACCCGCAGGTTTACAGGCCTGCGGGTCCTGTCGTGTGCGGGTTTGTCCGGTCGTCGTTCGGCTGCGGACGCGTCGTGGCTGGTCGCGCAGTTCCCCGCGCCCCTGGGCAGGCGCACCGACCGCCCGCCGGTGGGCGCACCGAGATTCTCTGAAGGTGAAAAAGAAGATGGCCCCTGCTGGTCCCGAGCTGATCTCCCCCCGTTCCTCGCGTGTGGTGGCCGCGCGGCGGCTGGCCAAGCGGAACTTCCGGGGGAAGGAGCGGCTGTTCCTGGCCGAGGGGCCGCAGGCCGTGCGGGAGGCGGTCCGGCACCCGGACACCCTCACCGAGCTGTTCGCCACGCCCGAGGCCGCGAAGCGGTACGCGGAGATCACCGGAGCGGCCCGGGACGCCGGCGTCCGCATCCACCTGGCCTCCGAGCAGGTCATCGCCGACATCTCCACCACCGTCACTCCGCAGGGCCTGGTCGGGATCTGCCGGTTCCTGGACACGCCGTTCGAGGAGATCCTCGCCGCCCGGCCCAAGCTGGTCGCCGTCCTCGCCCACGTACGCGACCCCGGCAACGCCGGCACCGTGCTGCGCTGCGCGGACGCCGCCGGGGCCGAGGCCGTGGTGCTCACCGATGCCTCCGTCGACGTGTACAACCCCAAGGCCGTGCGCGCCTCCGTCGGTTCGCTGTTCCATCTGCCCGTCGCCGTCGGCGTGCCCGTGGAGCGGGCCGTGGCCGGGCTGAGGGACGCCGGGGTGCGGGTGCTCGCCGCCGACGGCGCGGGCGACCGCGACCTGGACGAGGAGCTCGACAAGGGCACCATGGGCGGGCCCACCGCCTGGGTGTTCGGCAACGAGGCCTGGGGACTGCCCGAGGAGACCCGCGCCCTCACCGACGCCGTCGTGCGGGTCCCCATCCACGGAAAGGCCGAGAGCCTGAACCTCGCCACCGCCGCCGCCGTATGTCTCTACGCGTCGGCACGTGCACAGCGCGCCGTCGGAGGGTGCCGCTCCGTCACCGGAGCCTAGTAGTGTGACCAGCTCGGGAGCCCCCTGAGAAGTCCGAGAGGCGGGGTACGTGGATGAGCGTCGGCACGAGCAGGGCAACGGGAGCACACGGTGCGGCACGCCCGCCCTCGTCCCGGCCCGGTGACCTCGCCGGCCTCGGCATCGACCCCGACGAACTGCCCGACGGGCTGGTCGTCGCCGACGAGCACGGGCGGGTGATCTGCTTCAACGCGGCCGCCGCGCGGATCACCGCCGTACCCGCCGAGGAGGCCCTCGGGCAGCGGCTCGACAAGGCGCTGCCGCTGGAGGACCTCGAGGGCCGGCGCTGGTGGCAGCTGACCGACCCCTACGGCGGGCTGTCCATCCGGGTCCGGCAGCCCGAGCGGAACCTGCTGCTGCCCGGCGGCCGGGAGGTCCTCGTCGCCGCCCGCTACGTACGCACCCGGCCCGCAGGACCGGTGCACCGCGTCGTCGTCACCCTGCGGGACACCGAGGCCCGGCGCCGCACCGAGCGCAGCCACGCCGAACTGATCGCCACCGTCGCCCACGAACTGCGCTCCCCGCTCACGTCTGTCAAGGGCTTCACCGCCACCCTGCTCGCCAAGTGGGAGCGGTTCACCGACGACCAGAAGCGGCTGATGCTGGAGACCGTCGACGCCGACGCCGACCGGGTCACCCGGCTCATCGCCGAACTGCTGGACATCTCCCGCATCGACTCCGGCCGGCTGGAGGTGCGCCGCCAGCCCGTCGACATGGGCGCCGCCGTCTCCCGGCACATCCAGGCGCACGTCGCCGCAGGCCAGGCCGCCGACCGGTTCCTGCTGCGGGTCCAGCAGCCGCTGCCCGACCTGTGGGCCGACCCCGACAAGATCGACCAGGTGCTCAGCAACCTGCTGGAAAATGCCGTGCGGCACGGCGAGGGAACGGTCACGATCGACGTCACGGCCACGGCGTCACCCCGCGAGGGCGAGGACGCCGGCACGTCGGTCACCGTGAGCGACGAGGGGCCCGGCATTCCGGAGGAGTCCATGAACCGTGTCTTCACCCGCTTCTGGCGGGGCAGCAAGCGCGGCGGGACGGGCCTCGGGCTGTACATCGTCAAGGGCATCGTCGAGGCCCACGGCGGCACCATCACGGTCGGCCGCGCCCCGGGCGGCGGCGCCCAGTTCCGATTTACCTTGCCCGTGGGGGCACCGGCCATCGACTTCGACCTGCCGCGCACCGTCCGCTAGGACGCAGGGTCCGCCAGGACGCAGGCGAGCAGGTGGGCCGGAGCAGCCCGCGGGCGCATTCGCATATCTCCACCCCGTTAGACTCGGCCTTTGGCACCTATGTGTCCCGAAAGCCGTGACAAGCCGTCCATGCGTCGGTGACGGGGACCTTCAGCCAGCCAATCGGAAGCACGGGAAGAGATGTCGGCACCGAACAAGTCGTACGACCCTGTCGAGGTCGAGGCACTGAAACCAGAAGAGATCGAGCGCATGCGGGACGAGGCGCTCGCCGCTTTCGCTGCCGCGGACTCCCTCGACGCACTCCATGAGGCCAAGGTCGCCCACACCGGCCCCGCCTCCCCGCTGGCCCTCGCCAACCGCGAGATCGGCGCCCTGCCCCCGCACGCCAGGGCGGAGGCCGGCAAGCGCGTCGGCCAGGCCCGCGGCGCCGTGAACAAGGCGCTCGCCGCCCGCCAGGCCGAGCTCGAGGCCGAGCGGGACGCGCGCGTGCTGGTCGAGGAGGCCGTGGACGTCACGCTGCCCTACGACCGGGTGGCGCCCGGCGCGCGGCACCCGCTGACCACGCTGTCCGAGCGCATCGAGGACATCTTCGTGGCCATGGGCTACGAGGTCGCCGAGGGCCCGCAGGTCGAGGCCGAGTGGTTCAACTTCGACGCGCTCAACATCGGCCCGGACCACCCGGCGCGCGGCGAGCACGACACCTTCTTCGTGCAGGGCCCCCAGGGCGGCACCGAGTCCGGCGTCGTGCTGCGCACCCACACCTCGCCCGTGCAGATCCGCTCCCTGCTCGACCGCGAACTGCCGGTCTATGTGATCTGCCCCGGCCGGGTGTACCGCACCGACGAGCTGGACGCCACGCACACCCCCGTCTTCCACCAGGTGGAGCTGCTCGCCGTCGACGAGGGCCTGACCATGTCGGACCTCAAGGGCACCCTGGACCACATGGTGCAGTCGCTGTTCGGCGAGGGCATGAAGACGCGGCTGCGGCCCAACTTCTTCCCCTTCACCGAGCCGAGCGCCGAGATGGACATGCTCTGCTACGTGTGCAAGGGCGAGTCCGTCGGCAACCCCGACCGGCCCTGCCGCACCTGCTCCTCCGAGGGATGGATCGAGCTGGGCGGCTGCGGCATGGTCAACCCGCGGGTGCTGACCGCCTGCGGAGTCGACCCGGAGAAGTACAGCGGCTTCGCCTTCGGGTTCGGTATCGAGCGGATGCTGATGTTCCGCCACAACGTCGAGGACATGCGAGACATGGTCGAGGGTGACGTCCGGTTCACCCGGCCGTTCGGGATGGAGATCTGATGCGGGTCCCGCTTTCCTGGCTGCGGGAGTACGTCGACCTGCCGGCGACGGAGACCGGCCGTGACGTACAGGCCAAACTGATTTCGGCCGGCCTCGAGGTGGAGACCGTCGAGCACCTCGGCGCCGACCTCAAGGGCCCCCTCGTGGTGGGGCAGGTGACGACCATCGAGGAGCTGGAGGGCTTCAAGAAGCCCATCCGCTTCTGCACCGTGGACGTCGGGCAGGCCAACGGCACCGGCGAGCCCCAGGAGATCATCTGCGGCGCGCGCAACTTCCAGGAGGGCGACAAGGTCGTCGTGGCCCTCCCCGGCGCGGTGCTGCCCGGCGACTTCCAGATCTCCGAGCGCAAGACGTACGGCCGGATGTCCCGTGGCATGATCTGCTCCAGCGACGAGCTGGGCATGGGCGACGACGGCAGCAAGGGCATCATCGTCCTGCCGCCGGAGACCGAGGTCGGCAAGGACGCCATCGAGCTGCTCGAACTGGTCGACGAGGTGCTCGACATCGCCGTCACCCCCGACCGCGGCTACTGCCTGTCGATGCGCGGCGTCGCCCGCGAGACGGCCATCGCCTACGGGCTGCCGCTGCGCGACCCGGCCCTGCTGGACGTGCCCGCGCCCAACGCCTACGGCTACCCGGTGAAGGTCTCCGACCCCGCCGGCTGCGACCGCTTCACCGCGCGCACCGTCACCGGGCTCAGCCCCGAGGCGCGCTCACCGATCTGGCTGCAGCGCCGGCTGCAGAAGGTCGGCATGCGCCCGATCTCGCTGGCCGTCGACGTCACCAACTACGTGATGATGGAGCTCGGCCAGCCGCTGCACGCCTACGACCGCTCCCTGATCCAGGGCGCCATCGGCGTGCGCCGGGCGGAGCCGGGCGAGAAGCTCACCACCCTCGACGGCGTCGAGCGCACGCTCGACCCCGAGGACCTGGTGATCACCGACGAGCGCGGCCCGATCGGCCTGGCCGGCGTGATGGGCGGCGCGGACACCGAGATCGCCGACCACGACGACGCCGAGAACGCCACCACCGACGTGGTGATCGAGGCGGCGCACTTCGACCCGGTGTCCATCGCGCGCACGGCCCGCCGGCACAAGCTGTCCTCCGAGGCCTCCCGGCGCTTCGAGCGCGGCGTCGACCCGATGGCCGCCTCGGCCGCCGCGCAGCGCACCGTGGACCTGCTGGTGCTGCTCGCCGGCGGCACCGCCGAGGCCGGTGTCACCGAGGTGATCGCGCCGTCCGCGCCCACCACCATCACCATCCCGGCCGACCACCCCGACAAGGTCGCGGGCGTCGCCTACGGCCGGGAGACCGTGGTGCGCCGCCTCCAGGAGGTCGGCTGCGACGTCTACGGGCAGGACGAGCTGATCGTCACCGTGCCGTCCTGGCGGCCCGACCTGACCGACCCGAACGACCTCGCCGAGGAGGTCATCCGCCTCGAGGGCTACGAGAACCTGCCCTCCACGCTGCCCAGGCCGCCCGCCGGGCGGGGCCTGACCCGCAGGCAGCGGCTCCACCGGCGAATCGGCCGGGCCCTGGCCGGTGCGGGTTACGTCGAGGCGCCCAACTACCCGTTCATCAGCGAGCAGATCTTCGACCAGCTCGGACTCGATGCCGACGACCCGGCCCGCCGGGTGGTGAAGCTGACCAACCCGCTCAGCGACGAGGAGCCCGCGCTGCGCACCTCGCTGCTGCCGGGCCTGCTCGGCGCGCTGCGCCGCAACGACGGACGCGGCAGCCACGACCTGGCCCTGTTCGAGACGGGCCTGGTGTTCCACCCGCGCGACGAGCAGCGGATCGCCGTCCGCCTGCCCGTCGACCGGCGGCCCACCGACGAGGAGATCGCCGAGCTGAACGCGGCGCTCCCGGACCAGCCGCGGCATGTCGCCGTGGTCCTCGCGGGCGCCCGCGAGCAGGCCGGCTGGTGGGGCAAGGGCCGTCCCGCCGAGTGGGCCGACGCCGTCGAGGCGGCGCGGACCGTGGCGCGCGAGGCCGGTGCGGAACTCACCGTCCGCAAGGGCCAGTACGGGCCGTGGCACCCCGGCCGGTGCGCCGAGCTGGTGGTCACCGTCGACGGGACCGAGCGGGTCGTCGGACACGCGGGTGAGCTGCACCCGCGGGTGCTGAAGACGCTGGGGCTGCCCGCGCGCACCTGTGCGATGGAGCTGGACCTCGACGTCCTCGAGCGGGTCGGCGACGACACCCCGCAGGCGCCGAGCATCTCCACGTTCCCGGTCGCGACGCAGGACGTCGCCCTGGTCGTGGACGCGTACGTGCCGGCGGCGGACGTCGAGGCGGCGCTGCGCGAGGGTGCGGGTGAACTGCTGGAGTCCATCCGGCTGTTCGACGTCTACGAGAACGCGGAGCAGCTCGGCGAGGGCCGCAAGTCCCTTGCGTACGCGCTGCGTTTCCGGGCGGCGGACCGGACGCTGACGGTCGACGAGGCGTCGGCGGCGCGGGACGCGGCGGTGGCCCTCGCGGGCGAGCGCACGGGTGCTGTGCTGCGCAGCTGAACTGTCCAGCCGACGTGAGCTGAGAAGCGCCCAAGGGGCGGGGAACTGCGGCGACATGGCGACTGCGGGTGTGCAGTGGTCGCTCGCGCAGTTCCCCGCGCCCCTTCAGGTGGGTCCACTGCACGTACCTCTCAGGGGCGCGGGGAACTGCGCGACAAGCCACAACGCCCCCGCAGGCGACAACGCACCCCCGCCCCTACGGCGATCAGTCGCCCCCTTCACCGCACCAAGGGCAACAACTGAACCCCCTGAAAGCCCTGGCGGCAAGCCGACCGGCGACGCCGTCCGCCCCGCCACGGAGTGTCGGGCAGGCAGCTGGGCGGACGGCGTGGAAGCGGGCCGCCGCACTGTACGAGGGGGAGCCGGCGGCCCGGCCGGTCTCTTTCGAGGCATTTCAGTCAACCGGCTGGAAACTCTCCGCAACAGTGCGCGCACCCTGCGGATTCGAGCACTCCGTTCACACCCCGTGTGAAGCGGGTGCCACTACGCTGACGGGCACCGGACCCGGGGGGCCAGACATGCAGCCCAACACTCTGCTCGACGCGATCCTGGACGAGGCGGGAATCTCCCACGCCGGGCTGGCCGCGCACGTCAACCAGGCCGGGCGGGCCCGCGGACTGAACCTGAGATACGAACACACGGCCGTGGCCCGCTGGTTGAAGGGCCAGCGGCCCAGGGGCCAGGTACCCGACCTGATCTGCGAGGTGCTCGCCGCCCGGCTGCACCGCCCGGTCACCCTGGACGACATCGGCCTCGGTGTGCCCGGGGAGCCGTCCGCCCCGCACACCGGCTCGCTGTCCGGCTTCGTCGACCGGGCCACCGCCCTGTGGCGCTCCGACCAGCAGCAGCGGCCGCACATACTGGGCGCCCCCGCGGTCACCGGCACACCCGCCGTGATGCCGGTGTGGGAGTGGGAGAACCCGCCCGAGGACACGGACGTCTCCCGCGGCGGCCGGCACCGGGTCACCGCGAGCGACCTCGCCATGCTGCGTGCCGCCCGCAGCCACTACGAGCAGATGTACCGCAAGGCCGGCGGCATCGCGACCCGCGCCCGGATCGTCGGCTTCCTCAACGCCGAGGCCGCGCCGCTGCTGCGCGGCAGCTACACCGACGCCGTCGGCCGCCAGCTGCACCGCGCCACCGGCGGCCTGGTGGCGATCGCCGGGATCTGCGCCTACGACTCCGACGCGCACGGCCTCGCCCAGCGCTACTTCCACCAGGCGCTGCGCCTGGCCAAGGCCAGCGGCGACCGGGGGCTCGGCGCCTATGTCATCGCGCTGCTGGTCAACCAGTCGCTGTTCATGCGGGAGTTCCGGCAGGCCGTCGCCTTCGCCGAGTCCGCGCTGCGGGCGGCCGGCAAGCACATCACCCCGGCGCTCGCCTCCGATCTGTACGCGATGCAGGCAAAGGCGTATGCGCACCTCGGCGACGGCAGCAGCGCGCTGGACTGCATCCGGCGTGCCGAGCAGGCCGCCGAACGCATCCGGCGCGGCTACGAGCCGGACGAGACCGGCTATGTCCAGCCGGGCCTGGTCAATGTGCAGGTGGCCGAGGCGCTGCTGAGCCTCGGCGAGCTCGCGGCGGCCGGTGAGCACGCGGCGGCCGCCGTGGACAATCCCGCGCACGACCGGGGCCGGGTGCACCGGCTCGCCATGCTCAGCACCATCGAACTGCGGCAGGGCAATGCCGACAAGGCGGTGGCGGTGGCGGTGCAGATGGCCGAGCAGGCCCGGGGGATGGAGTCGCAGCGGCTGCGGGACAGACTCCGCGCGGTGCGCGAGCACCTGATGCGCAGCGGCTGCGCGGGCACCGCCGAGGCGGCCGAACTCATCGACGGGGCGCTGCGCGTACCGCTGTAGACCCTGCCCGGCCGCCGCGGCGGCGCGGCACGGCCGTAAGAGGCGCACTGCTGCCGGACCGTCTCTGCTGCGATATTGCCCCTTACCCGGCGGAAGGTGGCAGAACCGTGCAGTGGACGAAGCAGAACGAACAGACTGTGTACTCAAACCGCTGGTTCAGCGTCAACCTCGCGGATGTCCAACTACCCGACGGCCGGCACCTGGACCACTTCCTGATACGGCTGCGGCCGGTCGCCGTGGCCACGGTGGTCAACGAGGCCAACGAGGTGCTGCTGCTGTGGCGGCACCGCTTCATCACCGACAGCTGGGGGTGGGAACTCGCCGCGGGTGTGGTCGAGGACGGCGAGGACGTCGCCGTCGCCGCGGCCCGGGAACTGGAGGAGGAGACCGGCTGGCGGCCCGGCCCGCTGCACCATCTGATGAGCGTGGAGCCGTCCAACGGGCTCACCGACGCCCGGCACCACATCTACTGGTCCGAGGAGGGCGAGTACGTCGGCCACCCCGTGGACGACTTCGAGTCGGACCGCCGCGAGTGGGTGCCCCTGAAGGTCGTCCCCGATCTGGTCGCCCGCGGCGAGGTCCCGGCCGCCAACATGGCGGCGGCCTTACTCCTGCTGCACCATCTCAGGATCTAGCAGGGCCTCAGGATCTCAGGATCCGAAAGACAGCCCCTAGCGCCCGAGGGCCTGCCAGACGGCCACGATCAGGGCCGCCACGGCGGTGAGCACCGTGACCGACTGCAGGGGCCAGCGGGCCTGCTCCAGCGCCGTCAGACGGGTGCTGAGGTCCTCCAGTTCCCGGGCCGTCTCCTCGGTGCGATGGGAGAGCAGCGCCAGCCCGCCCTCGACGCGGGCCTGCGCCACGTCCGTCCTGCGTCGTAACTCTGCGAGTTCTCCCTTGACGGCCAGGTGCTCGGGCTCGGCGGTCACGGAACCGCTCCTTTCCGTAGTCGTGCGTGTCCTTGTATGCGCATGCTGAGTCAACTCGCCTGGTGGGCGCGTGGGGAGAGTGTGCGTCAGGCATATGCGGGCCCGGTGCGCACACGGTGTGTGAAAGCCGCGGGCCCGGCACTTCGTGAAGTGCCGGGCCCGCGGTGGTCGCTGAGCGTGGTCAGCCGTAGGTGTAGAAGCCGGAGCCGGTCTTGCGGCCCAGCCGGCCCGCGTCGACCATCCGCTGGAGCAGCGGGGGAGCGGCGTACAGCGGCTCCTTGTACTCCTCGTACATCGAGTACGCGACCGAGGCGACCGTGTCGAGGCCGATCAGGTCGGCCAGCTTCAGCGGGCCCATCGGGTGGGCGCAGCCCAGCTCCATGCCGTTGTCGATGTCCTCGCGGCTGGCGATGCCCGACTCGAACATCCGGATCGCGGACAGCAGGTAGGGGATCAGCAGGGCGTTCACCACGAAACCGGAGCGGTCCTGGGCGCGGATCGCGTGCTTGCCCAGCACCTTCTCGGTGAAGACCTGGGCCCGGCCGAGGGTGCCCTCCGAGGTGGTCAGCGCCGGGATCAGCTCGACCAGCTTCTGCACCGGGGCCGGGTTGAAGAAGTGAATGCCGATGACGTGGTCCGGCCGCGCGGTGGCGACCGCCAGCTTCACCAGCGGGATCGAGGAGGTGTTGGAGGCGAGGATCGCGTCCGGGCGGGTCACCACCTGGTCAAGCACCTGGAAGATCTCGGTCTTGACCTGCTCGTTCTCGACCACTGCCTCGATCACCAGATCGCGGTCGGCGAACTCGCCGAGGTCCGTGGTGAAGCTCAGCCGGGCCTGGGTGGCCTCCAGCTCCTCCTCGGTGATCTTGCCCCGCTCGACCGCCTTCGCCAGGGAGTTGAACAGCCGGGTACGGCCGATCTCCAGGGCCTCGCCGGTGGTCTCGGCGACCTTCACCTCCAGACCGGCGCGGGCGCACACCTCGGCGATCCCCGAGCCCATCTGGCCGCAGCCCACCACTCCGACGCGTTCGATGTCGGTCACATCGTCCCCTTCACCTGTTACGGGCAGCTCGCCTGTTCGCTGCTACGGCTTGCGCAGGTGCCGGGTCCCGGTCCCTGCTCCGTTCGTGCACGTTACTCCCAGGAATCGATGATCGATCGCGGGGGTCGGGCATCCTGGGGCCCGGAAACGGTCCGTGACGGGCGGACCGGCGCGACTTCAGGGGTGTGCGCATGGGACGAGTCTCACGCAGGGCGTTCGCGGCGGCGGCACTGTCGGCGCTCACGGTGATGCCGACGGCCTCGGCCGCGGCGCGGCGGCCCGCCGGGGGCGGCGCGGCGACCGGCGAGATGCGCGGGATGTGGATCGCCAGCGTGGACAACCGGGACTGGCCTTCCGCCCCCGGGCTGAGCGCCGCCGAGCAGCAGGCCGAGCTGACCGCCCTGCTGGACACCGCCGTGCGGTACCGGCTCAACACGGTGATGCTCCAGGTGCGGCCGACCGCCGACGCCCTGTGGCCCTCGCCGTACGAGCCGTGGTCGCAGTACCTCACCGGCACCCAGGGCAGGGACCCCGGCTGGGATCCGCTGGGCACGGCCGTGGCGGAGGCGCACGCCCGGGGGCTGGAGCTGCACGCCTGGTTCAACCCGTACCGCATCGCCCTGCACGCCGACCCGTCCCGGCTGGCCGCCTCCCACCCGGCGCGGCGCAACCCCGACTGGGTGGTGCCGTACGGCGGGCGGCTCTACTACAACCCGGGGCTGCCTCAGGTGCGGGCCTTCGTCCAGGAGGCGATGCTGGACGCCGTGCGCCGCTACCCCGTGGACGCGGTCCACTTCGACGACTACTTCTACCCGTACCCCGTGCCGGGGCAGAGCTTCGACGACGACGCCGCCTACGACGCCTACGGCGCCGGCTTCCCCGACCGTGCCTCCTGGCGGCGGGACAACGTCAACCGGCTGGTGCGCGAGATGGCCGCCCGGATCAAGGAGATCCGCCCCGGCACACAGTTCGGGATCAGCCCCTTCGGGGTGTGGCGCAACAGCGACGTGGACCCGCGGGGCTCGGACACCGCGGCGGGTGTGCAGACCTACGACGACCTGCACGCGGACACGCGCAGATGGGCCCGCGAGAACTGGATCGACTACATCTGCCCGCAGCTGTACTGGCACATCGGTCACCCCGCCGCCGACTACGCCACGCTGCTCGCCTGGTGGGCCGGGGTGGTACGGGACGCGCGGACCCGGCTGTACATCGGCGAGGCGCTCTACAAGGCGGGTGACCCGGCCCAGCCGGCCGCCTGGCAGCAGCCGGCCGAGCTCTCCCGGCACCTCACGCTGGCGAAGAGGTACCCGCCGGTGCGCGGTCACGTCTTCTTCTCCGCGCGCGAGGTGACGGCCGATCCGATCGGGGCGATGTCACGGGTGGCCGCCGACCACTACCAGCGGCCGGCCGGCTCCCCGTACCGAGCCCCTGTGCGTGTTACCGGGTCGTGGTCGTCCGGTGCCTGATCTCGGTGTCGGGGCCGGGGGAGCAGATACCCTCGTGGCCGTCCTCGAAGCGGACGCGGTAGGGCGGGTTTCCGTCCCGGCCGAGTACTTCGACGATCTCGCCGACCTTGTCGTGCTGACCGACCACCCTGCCGTGCTGGACAAGCTGGTCACCGACGTTTGCGTGCATCGATGCCTCCTCACCGAAATTGGGGGAGCAGCGGTCCGTGACCTCGAGTCTAGGGCCTGGGCGCGCCACTCGGCAGCGGGCCTGCGGGCCCATCAGCCGCGTGTCCGCTGGGTCACCGCGATGCACACCAGCACCGCGACGGCCGTCAGCGGGGCGGCCGGTGTCAGGTGCTCGCCCAGCAGCAGCACCGACCACACCAGTGTGAGCGGGGGCTGGGCGAGCTGCAACTGACTGGCCCGCGGAATGCCGATCGCGGCCATGCCCCGGTACCAGACGACCAGCCCGAGGAACTGCGAGCCGGCCGCCACCCACAGCAGCCCGGCCACGGCACGGCCGGTCAGCTCGACCGGCTCGTACGACAGCGCCACCGCCGCGACCGGCACGGTGAGCGGCAGGCACAGCACCAGGGCCCAGCCGACCACCTGCCAGCCCGGCATCACCCGGGCCAGCCTGCCGCCCTCGGTGTACCCGGCCGCGCACACCAGCAGCGCGGCGAACAGGTACAGGTCGGCCGGGCTGAGCGCCCCGCTGCTCTGCTGCACGGCGAACGCCACCACCGCGGCGGCTCCGGCGAGCGCCGCCGCCCAGAACGTGCGCGAGGGGCGGGCGCCGACCCGCAGGGCGGACGCCAGCGCGGTGGTGAGCGGAAGCAGGCCGACCACCACGGCCGCGTGCGCGGTGGTGGACGTCTGAAGGGCGAGCGTGGTCAGCATCGGGAAGCCGAGGACCACCCCGGCGGCGACCACCGCGAGTCCGGGCCAGTGCCGGCGGGCGGGCAGCGGAACGCGCAGGGCGAGCAGCGCGCCGCCCGCGATGAGCGCCGCCAGCACGGTGCGCAGCGCCACCAGCGACCAGGGCCCGAAGCCCTCCAGTCCCCACGCGGTGGCCGGGAAGGTCAGCGAGAAGGCGACGACACCGAGGGCGGCCTGGAGCAGACCGAACGCGCGGCGACTCGTACCGGTCCGCTCGGCGGGGGTCCCGGTTCCGGTGACCGCTATCGCCGAGGAGTCAGTAGCGCTACTCTGTGTTCTCATGCAACAGCGTAGCAGCGTGGCGGAACTGGCGGAACAGCTGCGGCGGGAGCTCGATCGCTACTCGCCTGGTGGAAAGCTGCCGTCAAGCCGGGCCCTGGTGGAGCGGTTCCGGGTGAGCCCCGTGACCGTCTCCCGCGCACTCGCCCAGCTCGCCGCCGAGGGACTGGTCGTCACCCGCCCGGGGGCCGGGGCGTTCCGCGCCCACCCCCGCACACCCGCCGCCGCCCCGCCCGGCGACACCTCCTGGCAGGAGGTCGCCCTCAGCGCCGACGGCAGCCCCGAGCTCGTCCCGCGTTCGGTCGACGCCTCCGGGGTGCTGGTCTCCCTGGCCGCGCCGCCGCCCGGTGTGATCGAGTTCAACGGCGGCTATCTGCACCCCTCCTTGCAGCCGGAGCGCGCCCTGGGCGCCGCCCTCTCCCGCGCCGGACGCCGTCCGGGCGCCTGGGGGAGGCCGCCCATGGAGGGCATCGCCGAGCTGCGCGAATGGTTCGCGCGCAGCATCGGCGGCCCGGTGACCGCAGCCGGCGTCCTGATCACCGCGGGCGGCCAGTCCGCGCTGACCACCGCCCTGCGCGCCCTCGCCCCGCCCGGTGCCCCCGTCCTCGTCGAGTCCCCCACCTACCCGGGCATGCTGGCCATCGCCCGCGCCACCGGACTGCGCCCGGTGCCGGTCCCGGTGGACGCCGACGGCGTACGGCCCGCACTGCTCGCCGACGCCTTCCGGGCCAGCGGCGCCCGGGTGTTCGTCTGCCAGCCGCTCTTCCAGAACCCCACCGGCGCCGTGCTCGCGCCCGCACGGCGCGCTGAGGTGCTGCGCATCGCCCGCGAGGCCGGCGCCTTCGTGGTCGAGGACGACTTCGTGCGGCGGCTGGTGCACGAGGACGCCGGGCCCCTGCCGCCCCCGCTCGCCGCCGAGGACCCGGACGGCGTGGTCGTGCACGTCTCCTCGCTGACCAAGGCGACCTCGCCCAGCTTCCGGGTCGGCGCCCTGACCGCCCATGGACCCGTACTCGAGCGGCTGCGCGCCATCCAGATCGTCGACTCCTTCTTCGTGCCCCGGCCCCTGCAGGAGGCCACCCTGGAGCTCGTCGGCTCGCCCGCCTGGCCGCGCCATTTGCGGGCGATCTCCGCCGAACTGCGCGTCCGCCGCGACGCGATGGCCGCAGCACTCCGGCTCCACCTGTCCGATCTTGTCCTGCCGCACATCCCGTCCGGCGGCTACCACCTGTGGCTCAGGCTGCCCGAGGGTGTCTCCGAGTCCGCGCTGACCGCCGCCGCCCTGCGCGCGGGTGTCGCCGTCACGCCCGGCCGGCCCTACTTCAGTGCCGAACCCCCGGCCGGACACGTCCGGGTGAGCTTCGCGGCGGTGGCGGGCACCGCGGAGATCGCCGAGGGCGTCCGGCGGCTGCGCACCGCCTGCGACGAGGTGCTGGGGCGCCCCGTCCAGCACTCGGGATAACCGCTCGACGCCCGTCGGCGCCGCCTGCCAGCATCCGGGTATGACCGAGACCGGGACGCCGCGCCTGCCCGAGGGCTACGAGATCTCCACCGACCCCGACCGCATCGACGTCGAGCGCGTGCACCGGTGGCTGTCCACCGACGCCTACTGGGCGCTGGGCCGCCCCCGTGCCAAGCAGGACGCGGCGATGCGGGGCTCGCTCAACTTCGGGGTCTACGAGAGCGTCTCGGGCGAGCAGGTGGCCTACGCACGGGTCATCACCGACCGGGCGACCTTCGCCTGGCTGTGCGACGTGTACGTCGCCCCCTCCGTGCGCGGCAAGGGCATCGGCACGGCTCTGGTGGCCGGTGTGCGCGAGGAACTGCGCCCCTGCGGACTGCGCCGCATCGTGCTCGTCACCCACGACGCGCACGGCGTCTACGCGAAGCTGGGGTTCCGCACGCTCGAACGGTCCGACGACTGGATGGTGCTCGGCTACGAGTGAGCTTCCGGCGAGGCGCTTGGGGTGAGCCTGCGGTGAGGCACTGGGAGTGAGCCTCCGGTGAGACGCTGCCGGTGAGCCTCCGGTGAGGCGCGAGTGAGCTTCGAGTGGTGCTCCGGTGAGGACGGGCTGCCGGGACAGGGGATCCGGGCCGGTTTGCCTGATAGGTCCTTACTGGCGAGTAACCCTCGGTGCACTGAGCGTCACGGCCGGACGGGACCTCTTGACCTGGGCACATCCGCGGCTGACGATTCGCCGCATGGCACTTCGGGTCACGTTCGTCGCCGCCGCGGGGAGCTCCACGGTGCTGGGCGAGCGCTTCGACGACGACCGGCCGCTGGACCAGGCCGGCTGGAGCGAGGTGCAGCGTGTCGCCCATGAACTCCTGCCGCTCGCCGCGGCCGATCTGCGCTACTGCTCCCCGGCCCCGCGCAGCCGGGCCACCGGGGACGGACTGGGCTACGCCCCGCTGGTGCAGCTCGCTCTGCGCGACTGCGACATGGGCCGCTGGCGGGGGCTCACCCTGGGCGAGGCGATGGCCCGCGAGCCGCAGACGGTGGACGCCTGGCTCGCCGACCCCACCGCCAAGGTGCACGGCGGGGAGTCGATGCTGGAGTTCATCATGCGGGTCGGCGGCTGGCTGGACACCCGGCCCGTGGAGGACGGCTGCCGGATCGTCGCCGTGGCCGAGCCGTCCGTGATCCGAGCCGCCCTCGTCTATGTGCTCAAGGCGCCGCCCGCGACGTACTGGAACCTCGATGTGCGCCCGCTGTCCACGACCACCGTGACGGGCCGGGCGGGCCGCTGGAGCCTGACGCTGGACAGCGTGTCCGCCCAGCCCACCCGGGCCTGGGCGTAGGTCGTGCCGGGTCAGCCGGCCCGCGTGTAGTCGGTGGTGATCTCCAGGTCCTTGGCGGGGCCGCGCACCCGCCAGACCGTACGCCAGTGATCCGCGTCCCGGACCGTGAACTCGCCCCGGTACAGGTCCGCCGAGCAGGGGTGGCCGGCGATGTGCCTCCCGCTGCTGAGATCCAGGTCGTGGAACGGGCGGCCGTCCGCGAACCGCACGTCCGCCGTGCCGTCCGGCCCCGGCAGGAACCGCAGCGTCCGCTCGGCGGGCCGGGCGACACCGCGCCAGGTGAAGGTGCCGGACTCCTCGTGCAGCAGGCCGCCCCCGGACTCCGGGCGGAACGCGGTCGTCCCCCGGAACTCACCCTCGTCGCCGCTCGCCAGGTCCCGCACGGTGCGGGTCACCCGCCAGCCGCCGCGCAGATACGCCAGCGTGTCCGGCACCGGCCAGAACTCGCCCATCCCGCTCCGTTCCCACGTCTCTCACGTTCCGTGCGCCGCGGCGCGTCCCGTCCGTCACCGCCGTGCCGCCCGGACGTGCGGGGGCACCCGGCGCATTTGTAGGACCCTACGAGCCGTGGCCCCGCAGCGGCCCCCAGTTGATGGCTTCGGTCCCTGTTCGAGGCTGATCGGCAGGCTGTGTACTCCTCGTACACGACGTACTCCGGGAAGCGTCGCGATGACAAGGAGCTTGCCATGACCACCCGCACGGCCGAGACCGGTACCCGTGAGTTGGAGCGCGCCTGGATGGAGCGGGCCGTCGAACTGGCCACCGAGAGCGTCGCGGGCGGCGGCGGCCCCTTCGGCGCGCTGATCGCCAAGGACGGCGAGATCGTCGCCCTCGGCAACAACCGGGTCACCGCCGACCTCGACCCCACCGCCCACGCCGAGGTCAGCGCCATCCGCGCCGCCTGCAAGAAGCTCGGCACCTTCAGCCTGGCGGGCTGCACCCTGGTCACCTCCTGCGAGCCCTGCCCGATGTGCCTGTCCTCGTCCCTGTGGGCCCGGGTGGACCGGATCATCTACGCCGCCGACCGGCATGACGCGGCCGTGGCCGGCTTCGACGACCGCAAGTTCTACGACCTGTTCGAGAAGCGCCCCCAGGAGGCGTGGCCCCTGGAGATCGTGCACCTCGACCTGCCGAACCGCACCCAGCCCTTCGACGCCTGGATCGCCAAGTCCGACCGCATCGACTACTGACGGGCGACGTACGTACGACGGACCACGAAAGGTGCCCCGCGCCGACACCGGTCGCGGGGCACCTTTCGTGTTCGTGGGCGTCCGCTTCAGCCGCCCTCGGACTCGAAGGTGCGCAGCAGGTCCGCGGCCACGCTCACGGCGATGGTCGCCGGTTCCTTGCCGCCGATGTCCGGCAGGCCGATCGGGGTCTTGATCCGGTCGATGGCCGCGTCGTCGTGCCCGCCCTCGGTGGCCAGCCGCTTGCGGAACCGCGCCCACTTGGCCGCCGACCCGATCAGCCCGATCGAGCCGAGGTGCGGGGCGCGCAGCGCGGCGTCGCACAGGGCCGCGTCCTCGGCGTGGTCGTGCGTCATGATCAGCACATGAGTGCCGCGCGGCAGCTCCTCCAGGACCTCCTCCGGCAGCAGCGGAGTGTGGTGGACGTGCACCCGGGCCACCGAGTCGGCCAGCGCCTGGAGCCGTTCCGGGGCGAGGACGTCGGCCCGTGAGTCGATCAGATGCAGATCGAGGTCCTGACGGGCCAGGATCCGGGCCAGTTCGAGGCCGACGTGGCCGACCCCGAAGATCGCCACGGAGCGCACCACCGGCAGCGGTTCGAGCAGGACCGCGACGGTGCCGCCGCAGCACTGCACGCCGTGATGGTTGGTCACCTTGTCGTTCAGCGCGAAGTCCATCAGCTCCGGCTTCCGCTCGCCCGCGGCGATCATCTCCCGGGCCCGGTCGATCGCCACGGCCTCCACATTGCCGCCGCCGATGGAGCCCCACGTCTCCCGCTCGCCGACGACGAGCTTGGCACCGGCGTCCCGCGGGGCATGGCCGCGCACGGCCGCGACGGTCACGAGCACGCCGGGCTCCCGGCGTTCCCGCAACCGCGCGACCGCGGCGATCCACGTCAGGTCAGGCACCGCTCAGCGCTTCCGCGTCGGTACGGACCCGGCCGCCGGCGCCCTCGGCGGCGTGCCCGTTCTCCGGGGCCCCGCCCCGGCGGGCGGCCTGGATCGCCCAGTACACCGCCTCCGGTGTCGCGGGCGAGGCCAGTTCCACGGAGACCCCGGCGGGCCCGAAGGCGGCCGCGGCCTGCCGCAGCGCCTCGCGCACCGAGAAGGCCAGCATCAGCGGGGGCTCGCCCACCGCCTTGGAGCCGTAGACCGCGCCCTCCTCGTGGGCGTTCTCCAGCAGCGTGACATTGAACTCCTCGGGCATCTCCGAGAAGCTCGGCAGCTTGTACGTGCTCGCCGCCTGGGTGAGCAGCCGGCCCCGGTTCGGCCCGTCGCCGGTGTCCCAGCGCAGGTCCTCCAGCGTCAGCCAGCCCGCGCCCTGCACGAAGGCGCCCTCCACCTGACCGATGTCGATCATCGGGGAGAGGCTGTCGCCGACGTCGTGCACGATGTCCACCCGCCGGATGCGGTAGGCGCCGGTGAAGCCGTCCACCTCCACCTCGGTGGCGGCGGCACCGTAGGCGAAGTACTTGAACGGCGAGCCGCGGAAGCTCTCGGCGTCCCAGTGCAGGCCCTCGGTCCGGTAGAAGCCGGCCGCCGACAGCTGGACCCGCTGGAAGTACGCGGTGCGCACCAGGTCGTCCCAGGCCAGCTCCTTCTCGCCGCCCAGGGCGCGGGCCACTCCGTCGACGATGCGCACATCCGAGGGGTTGGCCCCGAGCTGGGTGGCGGCCACCCGCAGCAGCCGTTCGCGCAGCTGCTCACAGGCGTTCTTGATCGCCCCGCCGTTCAGGTCCGCGCCCGAACTGGCGGCGGTGGCCGAGGTGTTGGGCACCTTGTCGGTGCGGGTCGGCGCCAGGCGGACCTTGTGCAGCGGGATGCCCAGGGTGGTCGCGGCCACCTGCATCATCTTGGTGTGCAGGCCCTGGCCCATCTCGGTGCCGCCGTGGTTGATCAGGACCGAGCCGTCCTTGTAGATCAGCACCAGCGCGCCGCCCTGGTTGAAGGCGGTGAGGTTGAACGAGATGCCGAACTTGATGCCGGTGAGCGCGAGCGCCCGCTTGGTGTGCGGGTGCGCGGCGTTGAAGGCGGCGATCTCCCGCTTGCGGTCGGCGAGGCCGGCGCGGTCCTTGACCTGCTCCCAGACGGTGGTGAGCCGCTCGGCCTGGGTGACCAGCTGCCCGTACGGCGTGGTCTGGCCCTGGCCCGGCCGGTAGAAGTTGCGCTCCCGCAGCTCCGTCGGGTCGAGCCCGAGCTTCGGCGCGCAGCGGCCCAGGATGTCCTCGATCACCAGCATGCCCTGCGGCCCGCCGAAGCCCCGGAAGGCCGTGTTGGAGACCGTGTTGGTCTTGGCGATGAGGCCGGCGACCCGGGCGTTGGGGATCCAGTAGGTGTTGTCGATGTGGCACAGGGCGCGGGCCAGCACCGGCTCGGACAGGTCCAGGCTCCAGCCGCCGTCCGCGACCAGGGTGGCGTCCAGGGCCTGGATCCGGCCCTCGGCGTCGAAGCCGATCCGCCACTTGGCGTGGAAGCCGTGCCGCTTGCCGGACATGGTCAGGTCCTGGGTGCGGTTGAGCCGGAACCGCACCGGACGGCCGGTGAGCTTGGCGCCCAGCGCGGCGATCGCCGCGAACCCGTGCGGCTGCATCTCCTTGCCGCCGAAGCCGCCGCCCATCCGCAGGCACTGCACGGTCACCTCGTGCGACGGCACGCCGAGCACATGCGCGACGATCTCCTGCGTCTCGGAGGGGTGCTGGGTGCTGCTCTGGATGAACACCTGCCCGTTCTCGTCGATCTGGGCCAGCGAGGCATGCGTCTCCAGGTAGAAGTGCTCCTGGCCGGAGAACTGGAACTCGCCGGTGAACACATGCGCGGACTCGGCGAATCCGGCCTCGATGTCGCCGGTCTCCATCACGGGCCGGGCACCGTGGTAGCTGCCGGCCGCCATGGCCTCCTCGAGGGTGACCAGGGAGGGCAGCTCCTCCAGCTCCACCTCCACGGCCGCCGCGCCCAGCCGGGCCGCCTCCAGGGTCTCGCCCAGCACCCAGGCGACCGCGTGGCCGTGGAACATGACCTCGTCGGGGAAGAGCGGTTCGTCGTGCTTCATGCCGGCGTCGTTGACGCCGGGCACGTCCTCCTTGGTCAGCACCCGCACCACACCCGGCACCTTCAGGGCGGGCTCGGTGCGCAGGGCGGTGATCCGGGCGTGCGCCTTCATCACCTGCACCGGGTAGGCGTGCAGCACGTCCTTGGTGCGGTACACCAGGTCGTCGGTGTAGAGCGCCGCGCCGGTGACGTGCTGGACGGCGCTCTCGTGCGGCAGCGGGACACCGACGACGGGCTTCTCGGGGCGCTCGGACAGATGGCTCATGACGACACCGCCTCGGTGGTCTGGGTCTGGGCGTACAGCTTCAGCAGGCTCTGGCCGAGCATCGCGGAACGGTAGAGGGAGCTGGCCCGGTGGTCGTCCATCGGCGTCCCCTCGCCGCGCAGCACCCGCGCGGCGGCCTCGGCGGTCTCGGCCGTCCACGGCCGGCCCTGAAGATCCGCCTCGGTGTCCAGCGCGCGGATCGGCGTGGCGGCCACACCGCCGAGACCGATACGGGCCTTGCGCACGACCCCGTCCTCGATGTCCAGCGCGAACGCCACCGCGACGCTGGAGATGTCGTCGAAGCGCCGCTTGGCGATCTTGTAGAAGGCGGTCACCGGCGACAGCGGCAGCGGGATGCGCACGGAGCGGATCAGCTCGCCGGGCCGGCGCACGCTCTGCCGGTAGCCGGTGAAGTACTCGGCGAGCGGGACCACCCGCTCACCGTCGGCGCCGGCGAGCACCACCGACGCCTCCAGCGCCAGCAGCACCGGCGGGCTGTCCCCGATGGGGGAGCCGGTGCCGAGGTTGCCGCCGAGGGTCGCGCTGTTGCGGATCAGCCGGGAGGCGAACTGCGGGAACAGCTCGTCCAGCAGCGGCACCGTGCCGTCGAGGCGGCGCTCGATCTCGGTGAGCGTCAGCGCGGCACCGATCTCGATGTGGTCGTCCGTCACGCGCAGCTCGCGCAGTTCCGGCAGCCGGTCGACGGCGACCACGCAATCGGCCCGCCGGCCGCGGAGGTTGACCTCCACGCCCCAGTCGGTGCTCCCGGCGACCACCACCGCCTCGGGCCGCTCGCGCAGCAGCCGCAGCGTCTCGGCCAGGGAGGCCGGCCGCACGAAGGTGCTGCCGTCGAGGCTGTAGTCGGTGGCGGCGGGCTCGGGCGGAGCCTGCTCGCGGCGCCGCGCCAGCGGGTCGTCCTCGTCGGGCTCCCCGACCGCGAACGCGGCGTCGCGGATCGGGCGGTAGCCGGTGCAGCGGCACAGGTTCCCGCTCAGCGCGTGCAGATCGAACCCGTTCGGGCCGTGCTCCGGGTCCGTGCCGCCGTCCCCGTCCGGGTGCGCACAGCGGTCCGGGCGGTAGTACTCGGCGGCCATGCTGCAGATGAAGCCGGGGGTGCAGTAGCCGCACTGGGAGCCGCCGCGGACGGCCATCTCCTGCTGGACCGGGTGCAGCGTGGGCGGGGTGCCGGGTGCGCCCTGGGCGGCGAGGCCCTCCGAGGTGACGATCTCCTGACCGTCGAGTGCGGCGACCGGCACCAGGCAGGCGTTGACCGCCACCCAGTCGGTCGGCTTGTTCACGCCGGGACGGGCCACCAGGACCGAACAGGCACCGCACTCACCCTCGGCGCAGCCCTCCTTGGTGCCGGTCAGACCGCGCTCACGCAGGAAGTCCAGCGTCGTGGTGTGCGGCGCGGCCGGCGCGATCGGTGTGTCTTCTCCGTTGACCGTGATCCGCGCAGTTGTCTTTGCCAATGTTCAGGCAGCTTTCTGTGCTCGGTGCGCACCGGATGAGGGGAGCGGGCGCTACAGGGGCATGTGCTGGGACGGCTCATGCCGTGCCGATGAAGGAATTTCCGACGTAGCGGGGAGGCGCGGAAGGTGCCACGCGCGGGGCGCATGCGTCCCGTGCGGGGGACACATAGGTGCCACGGGCGGGCACGCGGGAAACGGCGCGTTCAGCTGCCGTGAGCGATACGACCCGGAACCCAGACCGTGCGGTGGGCGAAACCAGCCAGATCAGCGTGCCTGTACATCCGCCGGTCGCCTCCTTCCGGTCCTTACGGGGTCGGTTTGCTTCGAAACGTAGTGGCTGCCCTCACACAGGTCAATAGGCCGGCCCCCTGACCAGGCCGGATGCATGACCGAGGCTCTCAGCTCCGCACAGCCTCCGCGATCCGCCGGGCGGCCTGGGCGGGCGTGAGGCGCGTCATGCCGGAGGCCACGGCCGGCGGGAACCGATTGCATAGATCTGCAGCTCGCCGTATAGTCATGCCTCCGAGGAGGAGGATATTCATGGCGGTACGAGCGGCAGTGGCCGGAGCGAGCGGATACGCGGGCGGGGAACTGCTGCGTCTGCTGCTGGCCCACCCCGAGATCGAGATCGGCGCCCTGACCGGCAACAGCAACGCCGGGCAGCGGCTCGGCACGCTCCAGCCCCACCTGCTGCCCCTCGCCGACCGCGTCCTGGAGGTCACCACCGCCGAAGCCCTCAGCGGCCACGACGTGGTGTTCCTCGCGCTGCCGCACGGCCAGTCCGCCGCCGTCGCCGAGCAGCTCGGACCGGACGTCCTGGTCGTCGACATGGGCGCCGACTTCCGGCTGAAGGACGCCGGCGACTGGGAGCGGTTCTACGGCTCCCCGCACGCCGGAACCTGGCCCTACGGCCTTCCCGAACTGCCGGGTGCCCGCGCCGCGCTGGAGGGGTCCAAGCGCATCGCGGTGCCCGGCTGCTACCCGACCGCCGTCTCGCTGGCCCTGTTCCCGGCCTACGCGGCGGGGCTCGTCGAGCCCGAGGCGGTGATCGTCGCCGCCTCCGGCACCTCCGGCGCGGGCAAGGCACCCAAGCCGCACCTGCTGGGCAGCGAGGTCATGGGCTCCATGTCGCCCTACGGCGTCGGCGGCGTCCACCGGCACACCCCCGAGATGATCCAGAACCTCAGCGCGGCGGCGGGGGAGCCGGTCACCGTCTCCTTCACCCCGACCCTCGCACCCATGCCCCGCGGCATCCTCGCCACCTGCAGCGCCTCCGCCCGGCAGGGCGTGACCGCCGATGCGGTGCGCACCGCCTACGAGAAGGCCTACGCCGACGAGCCCTTCGTCCACCTGCTCCCCGCGGGCCAGTGGCCGGCGACGGCCTCGGTGTACGGCTCCAACGCCGTCCAGGTGCAGGTCGCGCTCGACGAGGCCGCGGGACGGGTCATCGCCATCAGCGCCATCGACAACCTGACCAAGGGCACCGCAGGAGGTGCCGTCCAGAGCATGAACATCGCCCTCGGCCTCGACGAGACCACCGGGCTGACGGCCACCGGGGTCGCCCCGTGACCGTTGCGACGGCAGCCGCCGGGCCGCAGACGACGACCGCACCGCCGCACCGCGCGGGCGGAGAACTGAACGAGGAGACGCAGTGAGTGTCACGGCAGCCAAGGGATTCACGGCGGCGGGCATCGCCGCCGGGATCAAGGAGAACGGCAACCCGGACCTGGCCCTCGTGGTCAACAACGGTCCCCGCCGCGCCGCCGCCGGCGTCTTCACCTCCAACCGCGTCAAGGCGGCACCCGTCCTGTGGTCCGAGCAGGTCCTCAAGAGCGGGCAGCTGACCGCCGTCGTCCTCAACTCCGGCGGCGCCAACGCCTGCACCGGCCCCAAGGGCTTCCAGGACACCCACGCCACCGCCGAGAAGGCGGCCGAGGTGCTCGGCATCGGCGCCGGCGAGGTCGCCGTCTGCTCCACCGGCCTGATCGGCGTCCTGCTCCCCATGGACAAGCTGCTCCCCGGCGTCGAGACCGCCGCCGCCCAGCTGTCCGAGCACGGCGGCGAGAAGGCCGCCATCGCCATCAAGACCACGGACACCGTGCACAAGACGTCCGTCGTCACCAGGGACGGCTGGACCGTCGGCGGCATGGCCAAGGGCGCCGGCATGCTCGCCCCCGGCCTCGCCACCATGCTGGTCGTCCTCACCACCGACGCCGACGTCGACAGCGAGACCCTGGACAAGGCCCTCCGCGCCGCCACCCGGGTCACCTTCGACCGCGTCGACTCCGACGGCTGCATGTCCACCAACGACACCGTGCTGCTGCTCGCCTCCGGCGCCGCCGAAGTCACCCCCGGCTACGAGGAGTTCGCCGAGGCGGTGCGCGCCGTCTGCGACGACCTCGGACAGCAGCTCATCCGGGACGCCGAGGGCGCCAGCAAGGACATCAAGGTCGAGGTGATCAACGCCGCGACCGAGGACGACGCCGTCGAGGTGGGCCGCTCCATCGCCCGCAACAACCTCCTCAAGTGCGCCATCCACGGCGAGGACCCCAACTGGGGCCGCGTCCTGTCCGCGATCGGCACCACCAGCGCCGCCTTCGAGCCGGACCGCCTCAACGTCGCCATCAACGGCGTCTGGGTCTGCAAGAACGGCAGCTTCGGCGAGGACCGCGAGAAGGTCGACATGCGCTACCGCGAGGTGCACATCGTCGCCGACCTCGCCGCCGGCGACGAGACCGCCACCATCTGGACCAACGACCTCACCGCCGACTTCGTCCACGAGAACAGCGCCTACTCCTCATGACCCATCCCACGCGGAAGCACACCGCCCTCCCCAAAGCGCAGATCCTCATCGAGGCGCTGCCCTGGCTGGTCCGGCACAACGGCAAGACCGTCGTCATCAAGTTCGGCGGCAACGCCATGGTCGACGACGAACTCAAGGCCGCCTTCGCCCAGGACGTCGTCTTCCTGCACCACGCCGGACTCAAGCCCGTCGTCGTGCACGGCGGCGGCCCCCAGATCAGCGCCGCCCTCGACAAGCACGGCATCGTCAGCGAGTTCAAGGCCGGCCTGAGGGTCACCACCGAGGACGCCATGGACGTCGTGCGCATGGTGCTGGCCGGGCAGGTGCAGCGCGAACTCGTCGGACTGCTCAACCGGCACGGGCCGCTGGCCGTCGGCCTGACCGGCGAGGACGCCCACACCATCACCGCCACCAAGCACCAGCCCGAGATCGACGGCGAGGCCGTCGACATCGGACGGGTCGGAGAGATCACCGCCATCGACACCGGCGCCATCGAGGCGCTGCTCGCCGACGGACGCATCCCGGTCGTCTCGTCCATCGCCCGCTCCCAGGACGACCACCATGTCTACAACGTCAATGCCGATACGGCGGCTGCGGCACTCGCCGCCGCGCTGGGCGCCGAGACCCTCATGGTCCTCACCGACGTCGAGGGCCTCTACGAGGACTGGCCGAACTCGGACGAGGTGATCAGCCGCCTCACCGCCTCCCAGCTCGAGAAGCTGCTGCCGGAGCTGTCCTCCGGCATGGTCCCCAAGATGGAGGGCTGCCTGCACGCCGTGCGCAACGGCGTCAACACCGCCCGCGTCATCGACGGCCGGGTCCAGCACTCGATCCTGCTGGAGATCTTCACCGACGAAGGCATCGGCACGATGGTCGTGCCCGACGAGGACCCCGAGGGGGAGTCATGAGCAACCAGGAGCTCACCGAGCGGTGGCAGGGCGCGCTCATGAACAACTACGGCACCCCGCGCCTGCCCCTGGTGCGCGGCGCCGGCGCCAAGGTCTGGGACGCCGACGGCAAGGAGTACACCGACTACGTCGGCGGCATCGCCGTCAACGCCCTGGGGCACGCCCACCCGGCCGTGACGGAGGCGGTGAGCCGGCAGATCGCCACCCTCGGCCACGTCTCCAACCTGTTCGTCGCCGAACCCCCGGTCGCCCTCGCCGAACGGCTCCTGGAGCTCTTCGGCCGCGACGGCAAGATCTTCTTCTGCAACTCCGGCGCCGAGGCCAACGAGGCCGCCTTCAAGATCGGCCGGCTCACCGGGCGCACCCACATGGTCGCCACCGAGGGCGGCTTCCACGGCCGCACCATGGGCGCCCTGGCCCTCACCGGCCAGCCCGCCAAACAGGACCCGTTCCGGCCGCTGCCCGGCGACGTCACCCACGTCCCCTACGGCGACGCCCAGGCGCTGGCCGCCGCGGTCACCGAGGACACCGCCCTGGTGATCATCGAGCCGATCCAGGGCGAGAACGGCGTCGTCGTCCCGCCGCCCGGCTACCTCAAGGCCGCACGGGCCATCACCGCCGCCACCGGTGCGCTGCTGGTCCTCGACGAGGTGCAGACCGGCATCGGCCGCACCGGGCACTGGTTCGAGTACCAGGCGCACGAGGGCGTCCTGCCCGACGTGGTGACCCTGGCCAAGGGCCTGGGCGGCGGACTGCCGCTCGGCGCCACCGTCGCTTTCGGCCGCGCCGCGGGCCTGCTGGCGCCCGGCCACCACGGCACCACCTTCGGCGGCAACCCCGTCGCCTGCGCCGCCGGACTCGCCGTGCTGGACACCATCGCGAGCGAGGGTCTGCTGGACAACGTCAAGCGGCAGAGCGAGCGGCTGCGCGACGGCATCGAGGCCCTGAACCATCCTTTGATCGCCCATGTCCGGGGCGCGGGGCTTCTCCTGGGTATCGTGCTCACCGAGCCGCTCGCACCGAAGGTGCAGCAGGCGGCTCAGGACGCCGGCTTCCTGGTGAACGCGCCCGCCCCCGATGTCGTACGGCTGATGCCGCCGCTGAACCTCGGCGACGACGAGGTGGACGCGCTGCTCCGGGCGCTGCCCGGCATCCTCGACACGGCACACGGGGACGGACGATCCGGAGAATGAGACGACGATGAGCCAGGCGCCGCAGGACCGGGGACCGGGCGGGAGCACCGGTCCCGCCGTGCCGCAGACCCGCACCGCACGCCACCGCCGGATCGTGGACATCCTCAACCGGCAGCCGGTGCGGTCGCAGAGCCAGCTGGCGAAGCTGCTCGCCGACGACGGGCTGAGCGTCACCCAGGCGACGCTCTCCCGCGACCTGGACGAGCTGAACGCGGTGAAGATCCGCAACACCGACGGCGACCTGATCTACGCGGTGCCGAGCGAGGGGGGCTTCCGCACCCCGCGCGCGCCGCTGGGGGAGTCGGCCAAGGAGGAGCGGATGCGGCGCCTGTCGCAGGAGCTGCTGATCTCCGCGGAGGCCTCGGCCAACCTCGTCGTCCTGCGCACCCCTCCCGGCGCCGCCCAGTTCCTGGCCTCGGCGATCGACCAGGCCGAACTGCACGACATCCTGGGCACCATCGCCGGCGACGACACGGTGCTGCTCATCAGCCGTGACCCCAAGGGCGGACAGGCCCTGGCCGACCACTTGCTGAGGCTGGCTCAGAACGGGCACTGAGCCCCGCAGCAGCCGCCGAGGAGGTCAACGGCCATTGCGGGGCCGGGAGTTGAACGGGAGTTGAATACGCGGGAGTTGAATACGGGCACGGAAAAGGCCGGGGCCGCCGTTCGGCAGCCCCCGGCTCCGCGCCCCTCGCCGGGGCCTTCGCGGCCCGGCCGTCCACCTCCCCGCTCAGCCGAGCCGCTCGGCCAGACCCCCCGTCCAGCGCACCTCGTCGCCCGCCGTGATCAGCAGGGCCTCCACGTCCGGCAGCGACTCCAGCCAGGCCAGACCCTCCCGCGACCCCATCGCGAAGGCCGCCGTGGCCCAGCAGTCCCCCCACGTCAGCGACGGGGTCACCACCGTCACCGCCACCAGGTCCGTCACCGCGGAGCGGCCGGTGGCGGGATCGACGATGTGCGCACCCCGCTCTGCCGTGCCCGACGTCGCCACCGACAGCTCCCGCGCCCCCGCCGCCGACACCACCGCGGCCAGCCCTCCGGGCCGCAGGGGATCCGCCACCCCGACCCGCCAGGGCCGGTCCTCCCCGGGCGCGCCCAGCAGCTGCACATCGCCGCCGCCGTTCACGTTCACCCCGGTGGCGCCCGCCGCCGCGAGCACCCGCGCGGCCCGCTCCACCGCCCAGCCCTTGACGATGCCGGTCGGATCCAGCCGCCCTTCGTAGCGCGGACTGAACCAGCCGTCGCTGACCCGCTCCGCCTCCGCCGCCAGCTCCAGCACCTCGGCGACCTCCGGATCGCACTCGGCGAGCGTCAGCTCGCCCCGCGCCAGCCGGGAGATCTGGCTGTCCTCGCGGTAGGTGCTGAACACCTCGTCGGCCCGGTGCAGCCCCGCCACCGCTTCCTCCAGCGCCGCCCGCACGGCACCGGGTTCCCCGCCGCGGACGTCGAAGGAGAAGACGGTCCCCATCGTCTCCACCACCCGACGTTCCGCGGCGGGCGCCTCGGCGGCCCCGGCCACCACGTCAGCCACCCGCCTTGTCGAGCGCCGACTGCAGGGACTTCTTGTATCCGGCGCTGGTGTAGGTGGCTCCCGAGACGGCGTCGATGCCGGCGTTGCCGGCGGTGACCGCGGCTTGGTTGAGCTTGGGGATGGCGTTGGAGGAGATCTGGTCGCTCTGGCCGCCCTTGGGGGCCTGGACGGCTTCGGCCTTGGTGATCTTTCCGCCGGTGACGGTGATGCGGACCTGGACGGGGCCGTACTGGGTGTCGGCCACGTCCCCGGTGACGGTCCGTGCCTGCGCCTCGCCGCCACCGCCTCCGCCCGCCGCGGCCCGGGCCTTGTCCAGGGCCGACTGGAGCGACTTCTTGTAGCCGGTGCTCGTGTACGTCGCCCCGGACACCGCGTCGATGTCCGCGCTCTGCGCCTCGATCGCCGCCTGGTTGAGCTTCGGAATCGCGTTGGAGGTGATCTGGTCGCTCTGGCCGCCCTTGGGCGCCTGGATCGCCTCGGCCTTGGTGATCTTCCCGCCGCTGACGGTCAGCCGTACCTGCACCGGCCCGTACTGGGTCTTGGCCGCGTCCCCGGTGACCGTGCCGTCGCCGATCGGCTGCGAGCCGCCCTGCGGCGACTGGGCCGCCGCCGGCGGGGCCGCACCCCCTGCCGCCTCGGCCGCGCCCGGGTCCGAGGCCGGCTTCAGCGACAGCAGCAGCACGATCCCGGACACCGTGGCGGCGGTGGCGAGCACGGCACGCCGGACGGGGTGAGACTTCCTCATCGCTTCTCGAGCTCCTGAACTGGGTCCTGATGGGGTGGAGAGAACGTGGCCGGCCCGTCGCTCACATCTCGAACGACTCGTGGTGGATACGGCGTGCCGGGACACCCGCGCCGCGCAGCGCCTCGTACACCTGCTGGGCGAAGCCGGGCGGCCCGCACATGAACACGTCGTGCTTGTCGACGTCCGGGATCTTCCGCTTCAGGCTCTCCGCCGAGATGTCCGGCCGCTCCCCGTCGGGGCTGTTCACCGCGTACATCAGCCGCGCCCCGCGCTCGTCGGCGATCTTCGCCAGCTCGTCCCAGAGGGCGAGGTCCTGCGTGCTGTTGGCCCGGTACAGCAGGGTGATGTCACCGGCGGCGCCCGGCAGGGTCTCGAACAGCGCCCGCATCGGGGTGATACCGACCCCGCCCGCCACCAGCAGCACCTTGCCGCGGCTGCGCCGCTGGGCGGTCAGCGCGCCGTAGGGGCCCTCCGCCCACACCCGGGTGCCGGGCTCCAGCTCGCGCAGCCGGGAGCTGTGGTCGCCGATCGCCTTCACGGTGATCCGCAGCAGATCAGGGCGGGGCGCCGCCGACAGCGAGTACGGGTGGGAGCTGAACCGCATCCCCGGAGCGAGGAACCGCCAGCGGAAGAACTGCCCTGCCTCCGCGCCGATCCGGTGCAGCCGGCGCCCGCGGATCAGCACCGACACGATGCCCGGGGTCTCCTCGATGACCGCCTCGACCCGCATCCGGTGCCGCAGGTTCAGCCGGATCGGGGTGAGGATCCGGTACCACAGCACCATCGCGGTGACCCCGCCGTACAGCCCGTACCAGAAGGTCTTCGCGGACGGCTCGACGGCGAACTCGTTGCCGGTGGTGATCTGGTGCCAGAACGTCAGATACACCGCCGCGTAGGTCAGCAGGTGCACGTGGTACCAGCCGTCGTACGGCAGCTTCCGCCGGATCGGGCCGATGGAGATGAAGGCGATCACGAAGAGCAGGCCGGTGCCGATCGCGGCCTTGCCCATGTCGGGCAGCGTGTCGATGGAGGTGATGGTCTGGTCGACGATGTCGCCGAGTGACTTGCCCGCCTGGAGCGCGTAGCCCCACATGGTGAGGAAGACATGCGCGATGACCAGGCTGACGGTGTAGCGGCCGCTCATCGCGTGCCAGCGGGCGACCCGGTCCGAGCCGACCCGGCGTTCCAGAGCGGGCACCCGCGCCATCTGCAGCACCACCAGGGCCATCAGATAGCCGGCCAGCAGACCGGTGATCCGGCCCGCGGCGACGATCTTCCCGGTGGTGTCCGCGATGGACGGGGTGTTGCTCCACCACAGCCACAGCACGGCCACCGCGCCCGCACCCACGGCGAGCAGCAACGGGACCGCGGGGGAGCGGCGCGGACGGATGCGGCGCATCGTCTGGCGGCGGGCGGCGCGGCCGCCGGCGAGCGTGGTGGTCACGGTGCCTCCGTGGGGACTTGACCCTTGGCCCACAGATACGTGCCGTGACGCCTGAGTGTTCAGACGTGATCGAGGTGCTGGTGAGCTGCGTACCCGGTTCAGTACCGGGTGATCGCCGTTCGTTCAGTACCGGGTGATCGCCGTGCGGCCCGATTCCGTGCCGATCGCGAGATGCGGGGCGCGTGCGGGGTCGGCCCAGCGCAGGATCCGGCGCATCGCGTCCTTCGGCACCGACACGCATCCCGCGGTCGCCCCGCGCCCGTCGACGTGCAGGAAGATGCCGGCACCCCGGCCGCGCACCGGGCGGTGGTAGTTGAAGGCGACGACCAGGGCGTGGGCGTACTGCGTGCGATAGGTGATCAGACGCTCGGCCTCCGTGGCCCGGCAGTCCGCCGCCCGCGGCTCGGTCCAGCGGTTGTAGTGCCGTGAGCGGTTGTCCTGGCACCACCAGGAGTCCGCCCGTACGGGGCGGTAGCGGTACCGGGTCCCGCGCGGCGCCGCCTCGATGCCGAAGGCGTACGGCACCCCGTACAGCCCGGTCGGTGTGGTGCTGGTGCCCTGCCGCCGCGCGGCGCCCTCCACCAGTCCGTTCGCTCCGAAGCGTGCCGGTGCGGAGCCGGCCGCCACCCAGCGTCCGCTCTTCCGGTCCCACCAGGTGACGGTGCCCTTCGTCGAGCCGGTCTTCGGCGCCACCGCGGTGATCAGCTGCGAGCCGCCCCCGGTGTCCGCCATCCGGTCGGGCAGCGGCGCGGACGGCCGCGCGGCCCCGAGCGCGAGCAGCGACAGCGGGGTGAGCACGGCGGCGAGAAGGCGGGCTCCAGGGCGCATGGCTCAGACCGTAGACGGCGGCATCGGCGGCGGCAGCCCGGATGGTCCGTCCAGGTCCGCCCAGGTCCACCGGGAGGGCCGTCCAGGTCCATCCGGGGTCCCCGTCCAGGTCCGGGCAGGGTCCTCCGGGGGGCGATTGACGAATCATGCGGACTCCTGCATACTCATGCACGTCAGCGAATGCACTGTGAGGAGAACCCCGTGACCGAGCGCGTCGTACTCGCCTACTCAGGCGGTCTGGACACCTCCGTCGCCATCGGCTGGATCGCCGAGGAGACGGGCGCCGAGGTCATCGCCGTTGCGGTCGACGTCGGCCAGGGCGGCGAGGACCTGGACGTCATCCGCAAGCGCGCGCTCGCCTGCGGTGCCGTCGAGGCCGAGGTCGCGGACGCCAAGGACGAGTTCGCCGAGGAGTACTGCCTCCCGGCGATCAAGGCCAACGCCCTCTACATGGACCGGTATCCGCTGGTCTCCGCCCTGTCCCGGCCGACGATCGTCAAGCACCTCGTCGCCGCCGCCAAGAAGCACGGCGCCACCACCGTCGCCCACGGCTGCACCGGCAAGGGCAACGACCAGGTCCGCTTCGAGGCCGGCATCGTGGCCCTCGCCCCCGACCTCAAGTGCATCGCCCCGGTCCGCGACTACGCCATGACCCGCGACAAGGCCATCGCCTTCTGCGAGGAGAAGGGCCTGCCGATCGCGACCACCAAGAAGTCGCCGTACTCCATCGACCAGAACGTCTTCGGCCGGGCCATCGAGACCGGCTTCCTCGAGGACATCTGGAACGCCCCGATCGAGGACATCTACGAGTACACCCAGAACCCGGCCGCCGTGCGCGAGCCGGACGAGGTGATCATCTCCTTCAAGGAGGGCGTCCCGGTCGCCATCGACGGCAAGCCCGTCACCGTGCTGCAGGCCATCCAGCAGCTCAACGAGCGGGCCGGCGCCCAGGGCGTCGGCCGGATCGACATGGTCGAGGACCGGCTCGTCGGCATCAAGTCCCGCGAGGTCTACGAGGCCCCCGGCGCGATCGCCCTGATCACCGCCCACCAGGAGCTGGAGAACGTCACCGTCGAGCGGGAACTCGCCCGCTACAAGCGGCAGGTCGAGCAGCGCTGGAGCGAACTGGTCTACGACGGCCTGTGGTTCTCCCCGCTGAAGCGGGCGCTGGACGGCTTCGTCAACGAGGCGAACCAGCACGTCACCGGCGACATCCGGATGACCCTGCACGGCGGCCGCGCGGTGGTGACCGGACGGCGCTCCGAGCAGTCGCTCTACGACTTCAACCTCGCCACCTACGACACGGGCGACACTTTCGACCAGTCCGCGGCGAAGGGCTTCATCGACATCTACAGTCTGTCGGCGAAGATCGCGGCCAAGCGCGACCTGGGCTGAGCGCCGCCGCGCGGCGCACCGCACGGGGGCGGGCCGGCTGCGGCCGGTCGCGCCCCCGTCCACCACCATTCCTTGAGGAGCACAGTCAGTGAGCAGCAACAGCGGTGACGTACGGCTCTGGGGCGGGCGGTTCGCCGACGGGCCCGCCGAGGCCCTGGCCAAGCTGTCCGCCTCGGTCCACTTCGACTGGCGGCTCGCGCCGTACGACATCGCCGGTTCCCGGGCGCACGCCCGCGTGCTGCACCGGGCCGGGCTGCTCACCGAGGACGAGCTGACCCGCATGCTGGCCGGGCTCGACCAGCTCGAGGCCGACGTGGCCGACGGCACCTTCACCGGCACGGTCGCCGACGAGGACGTCCACACCGCCCTGGAGCGCGGCCTGCTGGAGCGCCTCGGCCCCGAGCTCGGCGGCAAGCTCCGCGCAGGCCGGTCCCGCAACGACCAGGTGGCCACCCTCTTCCGGATGTATCTGCGGGACCACGCCCGCATCATCGGCGGCCTGATCGCCGACCTCCAGGACGCGCTGATCGGCCTCGCCGAGGCACACCCGGACGTGGCCATGCCCGGCCGCACCCACCTCCAGCACGCCCAGCCGGTGCTCTTCGCCCACCACGTCCTCGCCCATGTGCAGGCCCTGTCCCGGGACGCCGAGCGGCTGCGCCAGTGGGACGAGCGCACCGCCGTCTCCCCGTACGGCTCCGGCGCTCTGGCCGGCTCCTCCCTGGGCCTGGACCCGGAGGCGGTCGCCGCGGACCTCGGCTTCGAGCACGGCAGCGCGGCCAACTCCATCGACGGCACCGCCTCCCGCGACTTCGTCGCCGAGTTCGCCTTCATCACCGCGATGATCGGCGTGGACGTCTCCCGGATCGCCGAGGAGGTCATCATCTGGAACACGAAGGAGTTCTCCTTCGTGACCCTGCACGACGCCTTCTCCACCGGCTCGTCGATCATGCCGCAGAAGAAGAACCCGGACATCGCCGAGCTGGCCCGCGGCAAGTCCGGCCGCCTCATCGGCAACCTCACCGGCCTGATGGCGACCCTCAAGGCCCTCCCGCTCGCGTACAACCGCGACCTGCAGGAGGACAAGGAGCCGGTCTTCGACTCCATCGACCAGCTGGAGATCCTGCTCCCCGCCTTCACCGGGATGATGGCGACCCTCACCGTCCACCGCGAGCGCATGGAGGAACTGGCCCCGGCCGGCTTCTCCCTCGCCACCGACATCGCCGAGTGGCTGGTCCGGCAGGGCGTGCCCTTCCGCGTCGCCCACGAGGTCGCCGGCGAGTGCGTCAAGGTCGCCGAGGCGGAGGGCAAGGAGCTGGCCGACCTCACCGACGAGCAGTTCGCCAAGATCTCCCCGCATCTCACCCCGGAGGTCCGCTCGGTCCTCGACGTGCCGGGCGCCCTGGCCTCCCGCAACGGCCGGGGCGGTACGGCCCCGAGCGCGGTCGCGGTCCAGCTGGCGGAGGTCAAGCAGGACGTGGCCGCCCAGCACGCCTGGGCCACGGCACGCAGGCGGAGCTGACGGACGCGCGGGACACCGGGCGCGCCGAGCGAGCCGACTCGAAGGGCATCGCGGGTTACGTTGGTCGGAAGGCTGAACCGGAACCGACCGATCGGAGCCCTCGGTGCCCTTCGCGCGACTGGCCACGGCAACCACCCCCACCTGCCACATCGGACTGGGCCTCGCCGCCGTCGGCCGCCCCGGCTACATCAACCTGGGGCGTGACCGGGACCTCGGGGAGGAGCGGAGCGTGGAGGCCCTGCGCGCCCGCACCCATGAACTCCTCGACGCCGCCTACGCCCAGGGCGTCCGCTACATCGACGCCGCCCGCTCCTACGGCCGTGCGGAGGAGTTCCTCGCCGGCTGGCTAGCCGCCAACCCCGGCATCGACGACGTCGTCATCGGCAGCAAGTGGGGCTACACCTACACCGCCGACTGGTCCACCGACGCCGAGCACCACGAGATCAAGGACCACTCCCTCGCCACCTACGAACGCCAGCGCGCCGAGACCGACGCGCTGCTCGGCGAGCGGCTCGACCTCTACCAGATCCACTCGGTGACTCCGGACAGCCCCGCCCTCACCGACAAGAAGCTGCACGCCGAGCTCGCCGAGGCGGCGGCCGGCGGCCTGACCGTCGGCATCTCCACCAGCGGCCCGGCCCAGGCCGACGCCATCCGCGCCGCGCTCGCCGTCGAGGCCGACGGCCAGCCCCTGTTCCGTACCGTCCAGGCGACGTACAACCTGCTGGAGACCTCCGCCGAGCCCGCCCTCGCCGAGGCCCACGACGCCGGGCTCACCGTCATCGTCAAGGAGGGCATGGCCAACGGCCGCCTGGCCGACCCCCACGCCCCGCAGATCCTGCGCGACGTCGCCGCGGAGACCGGCCTGGGCTGCGACGCCGTCGCTCTTGCTTGCATCCTCCGCCGGCCCTGGGCCGGAGTCGTCCTCTCCGGGGCGGCCACCGTCGTCCAGCTCACCTCCAACCTGCACGCCCCGGCCGTCGACCTCACCGACGAGCAGCTGGACCGCCTCGCCACGCTGACCGAGGACCCGCACTCCTACTGGCAGCACCGCGGCAGCCTGCCCTGGCACTGAGCCACATCCAGCACTCTCACCTGCCGACCTCTGAAGCCACACCCAGCACTCTCACCTGTCCAGCTCTGAGACTCACACGCCCCGAGTGAGACAAGAATGTCTCACATGGTCTATCCTCGTCTCATGGCTGTCGATCGTGACCATGTGCTGCGCAGCGCCGCGGCCCTGCTGACCCGCAAATCCACCGCGACCATGGACGAGGTCGCCAAGGCCGCCGGGATCAGCCGCGCCACCCTGCACCGGCACTTCGCCGGACGCGACGCACTCGTACGAGCGCTGGAGGCGCTGGGGATCGCCGAGTGCGAGGCCGCCCTGGAGGCCGCCCGCCCGGAGGAGGGCCCCGCCGAGGACGCCGTGCGGCGCCTGGTCGCCGCGATCGAACCGCAGGCCGGCCTGCTCGCCTTCCTCTACACCGAGAACCAGCTGTTCGAGGGCGAGGAGCAGAACGCGGGCTGGGCCAGGATCGACGAGCGCATCGCCGCCCTGTTCCGGCGCGGCCAGGAGAGCGGCGAGTTCCGCATCGACCTCACTCCGGCCTGGCTGACCGAGGCGCTCTACGGCCTGCTCGCCTCCGCCGCCTGGGCGGTGGCCGAGGGCCGCGTGGCCCCCAAGGACTTCACCCGCATGGTCGTGGAGCTGCTGCTCGGCGGCACCCGACGCCAGAACGACACCGCACCCAGGAAGGAACCGAGGAAGGAATCATGACCAGCACCCTGCAGCCGGCCGACAGCACCGGGGCGGTGAAGCGGCCCGGACGGTGGCTCGCGCTCGGCGTGCTGGTGCTCGCCGTGCTGCTGGTGGCCGTGGACGCGACCGTCCTCGGCCTCGCCACCCCGTACATCAGCGAGGATCTCGAGCCCACCGGCACCCAGCTGCTGTGGATCGGGGACGTCTACTCGTTCGTGATCGCCGGTCTGCTGGTCACCATGGGCAGCCTCGGCGACCGCATCGGCCGCAAGCGCATCCTGCTCCACGGCGCCACCGCGTTCGGCGCGATCTCCGTGCTGAACGCCTACGCCACCACCCCCGAGCTGATGATCGTGGCGCGTGCCCTGCTCGGTGTCGCCGGCGCGACGCTGATGCCGGCCACCCTCGCCCTGATCCGCAACCTCTTCCACGACCCGCGCGAGCGCAGCCTCGCCGTGGGCATCTGGGGCGCGGCCGCCTCCGCCGGTACCGCGATAGGCCCGATCCTGGGCGGCTTCCTGCTGGAGCACTTCTGGTGGGGCTCGGTCTTCCTGATCAACCTGCCGGTGATGGCCGTCCTGGTCCTCGTCGGCATCAGGATGCTGCCCGAGTCCAGGAACCCCAGCCCCGGCCCCTGGGACCTGCTGAGCGTGGTGCTGTCGCTGGTCGGCATGGTCGGCCTCGTCTACGCGGTGAAGGAGGCCGCGGCCCACGGCGTCACCTGGACCACCGCGGCCGCCGCCCTGCTCGGCGCCGCCGCCCTGCACGGCTTCGTGCGCCGCCAGCTCACGCTCCCCGTGCCCCTGCTGGACATGCGGCTCTTCCGCCACCGCGGGTTCAGCGGAGCGGTCCTGGCGGACCTGCTGACCATCCTCGGCCTGTCCGGCCTGGTGTTCTTCCTCTCCCAGTACCTGCAACTCGTCCAGGGACGGCGTCCCTTCGAGGCCGGCCTGGCCGAACTGCCCGCCGCGCTCGGCGCGGTGGCCGCCGGCCTGGTCGCGGGCAGGGCCGCCCGCCGCTTCTCGGTGCGCTCGGTCGTCTCCGGCGCCCTCGCCGCGATCGGCCTCGCCCTGGCCGCGCTGACCGTCATCGGCCAGTCCACCGGCTACCCCCTGCTCGGGACGGCACTGCTGGTCGTCGGCCTGGGCGCCGGCTTCTCCTTCACGGTCACCGCCGACGTGATCCTCTCCAGCGTGCCCAAGGACCAGGCGGGCGCGGCCTCCGCCGTCTCCGAGACCGCCTACGAACTCGGCGCCGCCCTCGGCATCGCCGTCCTCGGCTCCATCGTGACCGGCGTCTACCGCGATTTCACCGGCCCCGCGGGCACGCCGCCCGCCGCCCGTGAATCCCTGGGCGGCGCAGTGGAAGCGGCCGCGCACATGCCCGCACAGACCGCGGCCCCCATGCTGGAAGCGGCCCGGCAATCCTTCGTCGACGGCCTCACCCTCGCAGCCGGCGCAGGCGCGGCAGTCCTCCTCGCCGCCTCGGCAGCAGCCTGGTTCATGCTCCGCAACGAACGCCTGGAGACCCACCCCTGAGGAACACGGGGCGCCTCGACAGTCAACGTGCGCGCAGTTCCCTCAGGGGCGCGGGGAACCGCGCACTCAAGCCGTACCGACCTGACCTGAAAGCCAGCTCCAGCTCAGCGAACCGGCCTGACCGGCGGAGCTAAGCCGCCTGCTTGGCCTTGCTCGCATACATGTCCACGTACTCCTGCCCGGACAGCCGCATCACCTCGGCCATCACCGAGTCGGTGACCGCCCGCAGCACATACCGGTCCCGGTCCATCCCCTCGTACCGGGAGAACTCCATCGCCTCACCGAAACGGACCGTCACCCGCCCCGGCCGGGGCAGCCCCCGCCCGCCCGGCTGCAGCTTGTCCGTCCCGATCATCGCGAACGGCACCACCGGCGCGCCCGTCATCAGCGTCAGCCGCGCGATGCCGGTACGGCCCCGGTACAGGCGCCCGTCGGGCGACCGGGTGCCCTCCGGGTAGATCCCGAAGATCTTGCCCTCCTCCAGCACCCGCCGCCCGGTCATCAGCGCCGCGACACCGCCCCGGCCGCCGTCGCGGTCGACCGGGATCATGCCGACGCCGGTGAAGAACCAGGCCATCAGCCGGCCCTTCAGCCCCTTGCCGGTGACGTACTCGTCCTTGCCGATGAAGAAGACCTGCCGGTCGCAGACGAGCGGGAGGACCATCGAGTCGATGAAGGTCAGATGGTTGCCGGCCAGGATGACCGGACCCTCGGCCGGGATGTGCTCCGCGCCCTCCACCTTGGGGCGGAACATCAGGCGCATGATCGGGCCGAGCACTGCCTTGATGAGCGCGAAGCGGGACAACGGGCCCTCCGGTGGGAAGCGGACGTCGATGGATGCCGTATTGAGTCTGTGCAGGTGAGGACATTACTCGCGGCCCAGGCGGTTGCGCACATCGGGCTCACGGGCTTAACCGAGGTCTTACTCACTGTTGACGCGGGTTCACCTGCGGCCGCCCGCCGCACCGGCCGTGCGACATGTCCGTCACGCTGTGACGGAACTCGCCCGGATCCGCATACCGGACGCCTGCCCCGCTCCGCCCGGCCGAATCCGACGCAACGTCACAACCCCGGCGGAATACGACAGGCATACGACGGACGCAGGACACGCGACACCACCGGTGTGTTCGTCCCGAGGTCTCCCGAACGTCAACCGCACACACCTACGATCGGCCCGCACTGAACCAGCCGACGGCAGGAGGGCGCTCATGAGAACGCGGGACAGCCGGGAGACCGAGCGGACGGGGGAGCGGGACGAGCGGGCGGGCGGCACCGGACGCCGGGCGCTCCTCGGCGCGGCGGTGCTCGCGGCCGGCGGTACGGCCCTCGGACTGGGCGGCACCGCATCGGCCGCCGAGTCCGGCCGCGGCGGCGGGCGAGGCGGCCTGAAGAGCCTGCCCGTCCCGGCGATCATCGGTCACCGGGGGGCCAGCGGCTACCGGCCCGAACACACCCTCGGCGCCTATCAGCTCGCCCTCGACATGGGCGCGGACATCGTGGAGGCCGGCGACCTGGTCCCCACCAAGGACGGTCACCTGGTCTGCCGGCACGAGCCGGAGATCGGCGGCACCACCGACGTCGCCGACCACCCCGAGTTCGCCGGCCGCAGGACCACCAAGACCCTGGACGGGGTCTCCGTGACCGGATGGTTCACCGAGGACTTCACCCTCGCCGAGCTCAAGCGGCTGCGCGCGGTCGAACGCATCCCGCAGAACCGGCCGCACAACACCCTCTACAACGGCCGCTGGGAGATCCCCGCCTTCGAGGAGGTGCTGCGCTGGCAGGACGAGCAGACCCGCAGGCGCGGCCGGCAGGTGTGGATCTACCCCGAGCTCAAGCACCCCACCTACTTCCGCAAGCTGGGCCTCGGCCTGGAGGAGCGGGTCGCCAAGGTGCTGCGCAGGCACCGCAAGGACGGCCGGAACGCCCCGGTGATCCTGCAGTCCTTCGAGCCGACCAGCATCCAGCGGCTGAACGAGCTCGTGGACAACCCGCTCGTGGTGCTGCTGTCCACGGCGGACAGCCGGCCCTGGGACTTCGTCGAGTCCGGCGACCCGCGCACCGTCGCCGACCTCATCACCCGCGAGGGCCTGAAGGAGATCGCCTCCTACGCCCAGGGCATCGGCCCCACCCTCGACCTGATCATCCCGCGCGACGCGAGCGGCCGGCTGACCCGGCCGACCACCCTGGTCCGCGACGCCCACAGCGCCGGGCTGATCCTGCACCCCTACACCCTGCGCAACGAGAACCCCTTCCTGCCCGCCGACTTCCGCAAGGGCACCGACCCCGACGCCTACGGCGACGTCTTCGGCGCCTACCGTGCCTACTTCGCCACCGGCATCGACGGGGTCTTCACCGACCAGCCCGACACCGGGCTGCTCGCCCGGGAGGACTTCGTCAACGACTGAGGGCCCATGCCCCCATGGGGTGACATCCGGCCGCC
>NZ_BAAAIZ010000008.1:0-15095 GCF_039526425.1 Streptomyces thermospinosisporus | reverse complement strand
ACATGACGCACGAGCTGGTCACCGCGCTGGGTCCGCTGCTCACCGCGGAGGCCTCCGCCGAGGCGTACGCGGCCGGGACCGAACCCGCCGATCTGGAACAGGCGGTCTGGCTCCGCCTCCTGGAACGCCTCGACGCCGAGGACCCGCCCCGCGATCCGCCGGGCTGGCTGCGCCGGGCGGTCCGCGCCGAGGCCCGCCTCAGCAGGCGCGCGGCGCGCCACGAGACACCGCTCACCCGTGACCCCGCGGCCGACGCCCGGCACGCCCCCGAATTCCTCGCCCTCGCCGCGGCCCGCCGCCGCGCGCTGCGCGACGCGGTGCGCCGGCTGCCCGGCCGCTGCCCCCGCCTGATGGAGGCCCTGCTGTCGCCCGACGACCCGACATACCGGGAAATCGCGGGGGAGTTGGGTATCTCACAAGGCAGTCTCGGCCCGGAACGTTCCAGATGCCTGGGATGTCTGCGTCGTTTGCTCACACCGGAGGTTGCGGCCCGCTGAGGACGGGGATAGGAGTGAGGGACAACAGGTGATCAGGTGAGCGGGAGGCGTGCGCACATGGGCATGAGCGTGACCATCTCTGCGGCGGCCGAGCAGGACGCGGAGCAGATCTTCAGGTTGCAGTACCTGTGCTTCCAGAGTGAGGCGGCGCTCTACGGCAACTACCGCATCGCCCCGCTCGTCCAGTCCCTGGACTCGGTCCGTCAGGAGGTCGCCGAGGACTGCGTCTTCGTCGCCCGCCTCGGGGACGAGGTGGTCGGCTCGGTCCGCGGCAGGATCACCGAGGACGGCACCGCCGCCATCGGCAAGCTCTGCGTCCACCCCCGTCTCCAGGGGCACGGCATCGGTGCCCGGCTGCTCAAGGCGGCCGAGGCGGCGCTCGCCGAGGAGCGCGGCGCCAAGACCTTCCGCCTGGAGGCCGGCCACCGCAGCGAGGGCAACCTCCGCCTCTACAGCAGGGTCGGCTACCAGCGGGTCGGCACCTCCCAGGGCTCGGACGGCGTCCCGATGATCGTCCTGGAGAAGAAGGCGGAGTCCTACGCGACGACCGCGTGACCCTGCACCGGCCGCCGGTGTGACCTCCCGTCAGCGGAGGCAGACCTGGGCGGCTGCCCGAAACGGACCCAGGCCGCCTGGCCTTCGTCAGGCGGCCTGTCGTTCCCGTGCCCTGCGCAGCCAGTAGATGGCGGACACCGGCAGCAGCACCGGGATGAACAGGTACCCCATCCCGTAGTCCGACCACACCGTCGCGTCGGGGAAGGCGGACGGATCCACCAGCGTCCACGTCCCGACCGTGAGCACACCCACCAGCTCCGCCGCGCAGCACACCAGCGCGGCCCGCCGGGCCGTCTCCCCGCCCCGTACCAGGGTGTAGGTGATGAAGCCGTACACCACACCGGCCAGCGCGGACAGCGAGTAGGCGAGCGGCGCCCGGTCGAACTCCGTGGCGATCTGGTACGCCGAGCGCGACACCGCCCCGACGACCATCACGCCGTACAGCCACACCAGGAGCAGCCCGGGGCCGCCGGTCAGCCGCTTCGCGGGCACCTCAGCCTCCCCAGATGTCATAGAGGCGCACCTCCAGCACGGCCAGCACCACACCGGCGGCGGCGACCGTCACCGACCCCCAGCGCGTGCGCTCGGCCAGTGACATGAACGCGGCCGCCGGCACACACGCCAGCGAGCCCACCAGATAGGCCACGAAGATCGTGGTGCCCTGCTCCGGCTTCTCTCCCCGGGCCAGCTGCACGATCCCGACGACGAGCTGCACCAGCGCCAGCAGGGTCACCACGGCCATGCCGATGAAGTGCCAGTCCTTCGTCGGCTGATCGCGGTACGCGGCCCAGCCGCACCAGGCGGCCAGCAGCAGCGCGGCGACGCCGGTCACCAGCGTCAGGACATCAAGCATGGCAGCGACCTTATTACGTCCGGAATCCGTGCTTGTCGCCCGCCCCTGCCGCCGTGGTCTTGACCACACGGGGTGCGGCGGCCGCCGGTCCGTGCCCCGGTCCCTCCACTTCCGGGCGGCCCCGTTCGCGCTGGTCACCGGGGCGGTTCCGCGGCTCCCGCGGGCCGCCGCGGGTGTCCACGCATGTCCAGCATTCGGACACGCATGTCCGGTCAGCAGCGAACGTCTGCTTTACTGATCGCATGACCACGACGAGCGACCGCATCCCTGCGACCGAGGCGACGATGACGCCCGGTGCTCGTTGTCTGTGCCCGCGCCGAATGTGCGCCTTCTAGAGGGCCCCTGCACCATCTGAGCCTCGCGCCCCGAAGCGAGAGCCCGCTCATGTCCGCCCGCGTGCCCCGCATGCGCGACTGAGCCACGCCCCGCGCGCCACGCCTCCCAGCCCCGGCCGGCCCTCAGCCGTGCCCGCGGCGGGCGGCACCGCGCCCGGCTGCCTTCGACCCTGATCGCCACGTGCCCGGCGCCCATCCCGCGCCGCGCACACGACAGTGACGGAAACCCACGTGATCACCACCTCGGGCCTGACCAAGGTCTACCGCTCGCGCGGCCGCGAGGTCACCGCCCTGGACGGCGTCGACCTCCACGTCCGCGAAGGCGAGGTCTACGGCGTCATCGGCCAGTCCGGCGCCGGCAAGTCCTCCCTCATCCGCTGCATCAACCTGCTGGAGCGCCCCACCTCCGGCACCGTGACCGTCGCCGGGCAGGACCTCACCGCCCTGGCCGGCCGCGGTCCCCGGGCCGGCCGGGAGCTGCGGCGGGCGCGCAGCCGGATCGGCATGGTCTTCCAGCACTTCAACCTGCTGTCGTCGCGGACCGTGCAGGACAACGTCGAGCTGCCGCTGGAGATCCTCGGCAAGTCGGGGAAGGAACGTTCCGCCAAGGCGCTGGAGCTGCTCGACCTGGTAGGCCTCGCCGACAAGGCCAAGGCCTACCCGGCCCAGCTCTCCGGCGGCCAGAAGCAGCGCGTCGGTATCGCCCGCGCCCTGGCCGGCGACCCCAAGGTGCTGCTCTCCGACGAGGCCACCAGCGCCCTGGACCCGGAGACCACCCGCTCCATCCTGCAGCTGCTGCGCGACCTCAACCGGCAGCTCGGCCTGACCGTCCTGCTCATCACCCACGAGATGGACGTGGTGAAGTCGATCTGCGACTCCGCCGCGCTCATGGAGCGGGGCCGGATCGTCGAGTCCGGCACGGTCAGCGACCTGCTGGCCACCCCCGGCTCCCAGCTGGCCTCCGCGCTCTTCCCGGTCGGCGGCGACGCCTCCGCCGAGGACCGCACGGTCATCGACGTCACCTTCCACGGCGAGAGCGCCACCCAGCCGGTGATCTCCCAGCTCTCCCGCACCTACAACATCGACATATCGATTCTCGGTGCCGCCATCGACACCGTCGGCGGCCTCCAGATCGGCCGGATGCGCATCGAACTGCCCGGCCGCTACGAGGACAACGTCGTGCCGATCGGCTTCCTGCGCGAGAAGGGCCTGCAGATCGACGTCCTGCACGGGGAGCCCGCCGGCCCGCAGCCCGCGCCGTCGCCGAAGGAACCCGCGTCCGCTCTCGTGAAGGAAGGCGCCCGGCTGTGACCTGGAACGAGATGCAGCCCCTGCTGTCCCAGGCCTGTTGGGACACCCTCTACATGGTCGGCTGGTCCACCGTCATCGCCGTCGTCGGCGGCCTGCCGCTCGGCATCCTGCTCGTCCTCACCGAGCGCGGCGGGCTGCTGCAGAACGTGGTGGCCAACAAGGTCATCGGGCAGATCGTGAACGTCGCCCGTTCGATGCCGTTCATCATCCTGATGGTCGCGCTGATGGGCTTCACCCGCTGGGTGACCGGGACGACGATCGGCCGCGACGCCGCCATCGTGCCGCTCGCCATCGGCGCCATCCCCTTCTTCGCGCGCCTGGTCGAGACGGCCGTCCGGGAAGTGGACGGCGGGCTCGTCGAGGCCGTGCAGTCGATGGGCGGCAACACCTGGACCATCGTCCGCAAGGTGCTCGTCCCCGAGGCCCTGCCCTCCCTCATCGCCAGCACCACGACCACGATCGTCGCCCTCATCGGCTACACCGCCATGGCCGGCACGGTAGGCGCCGGCGGACTCGGCGACATCGCCATCCGCTACGGCTACCAGCGCTTCGAGACCGAACTGATGTGGATCACCGTCGCCATCCTCGCCGTCGTGATCTCCCTGATCCAGTTCGCCGGCGACCTCGCCGCCCGGTCCCTGCACCGCCGCGGCGGCCGGTCCGGCGCGGCACCGAGGCTGCGCCTGCTGAAGGCGTCCGCCCCCACCACCGAGACCGTCTAGACCACCACCGAAAGACCATCCAGGTCATCCCGGAAACTCCCCGCCACACCCTGGGCCGGGGTCGCACCACCAGAAGGAAAGGCACTTTTCGTGCGTAACACCACCAAGATCACCACCGCCGTCCTCGCTGCCGGAGCCCTCACCCTCGGGCTCACCGCCTGCGGCTCGGACAAGGGCACGGGCTCCGGCGCCGCCGACACCAAGGCCCCGCTGACCGTCGCCGCCACCCCCACCCCGCAGGGCGAGATCCTCACCTACGTCAAGGACAACCTCGCCAAGAAGGCCGGCCTCGAACTCGAGGTGAAGGAGTTCACCGACTACGTGACCCCGAACACGGCCGTGCAGCAGGGCGAGGTGGACGCCAACTACTTCCAGCACCAGCCGTACCTGGACGACTTCAACAAGAAGAACGGCACCGAGATCGTCGCCGTGCCCGGCGCCACCGTGCACCTGGAGCCGCTCGGCGTCTACTCCAAGGGCGTCAAGAAGCTCGCGGACCTCGGCAAGGGCGCCACCATCGCCCTGCCCAACGACACCACCAACGAGGCCCGCGCGCTGAAGCTGCTGGAGGCCAGCGGCGTGCTCAAGCTCAAGAAGGGCGCCGGCTACGACGCGACCCCCAAGGACATCGCCGCCAACCCCAAGAACCTGAAGTTCAAGGAGCTGGAGGCCGCCCAGCTGCCGCGCTCCCTCGGTGACGTCGACGCCGCCGTGATCAACGGCAACTACGCCCTGGAGGCCGACCTCAGCCCCGCCGAGGACGCCATCGCCGCCGAGTCGCCCAAGGGCAACCCGTACGGCAACTTCCTCGCCGTGAAGAAGGGCAACGAGGACGACCCGCGCGTGAAGAAGCTCGCCAAGCTGCTCACCTCGCCCGAGGTGAAGAAGTTCATCGAGAAGAAGTACGCCGGGTCCGTGGTCGCCGCGTTCTGAGCCCGCCGGCACCCGATGACCACCCACGGGGTCCACTCCGCCACACGGAGTGGGCCCCGCGGTGCGATTCAGTGCTTTCATGCTGCATGCTGGGCAGTTCAGCAGCACCCGACGGACACGAAGGTTACGGAGCGGCGCATGACGAGCACCTTCCCCAACATCTCCATCAGCACGGAGCGGTTGGTGCTGCGTCCCCTCGACGAGGATGACGTCCCGGCGCTGGCCGAGATGATGAACGACGAGCAGGTCGCCGCCTGGACCGACGTCCCGCAGCCCTACACCGAGGACCTCGCCCGCACCTGGATCACCGAGCTCGCCCCCGGCAAGCGGGAGAACGGACACGGCCTCGACCTCGCCGTCACCGAGTTCCTCACCCAGCGCCTGGTCGGCGTCGTCCAGCTCGCCAAGACCGACTGGCACGTGCGGTCAACCGAGATGTCGTACGTCATCGCCCCCTGGGCTCGCGGCGAGGGATACGCCTCCGAGGCCGCCCTCGCCACCGCCCAGTGGCTCTTCGGCGACCAGAAGTTCGAACGGATCGAGCTGCGCACCGCCGCCGACAACACCGCGGGCCAGCAGGTGGCCCAGAAGATCGGCTGTATCAGCGAGGGCGTCCTGCGCGGCGCCTGCATAGCGCATGTGCGCGCCGACGACGGCACCTGGACCGACGTGCGCACCGACTACATCGTGTGGAGCCTGCTCCCCGAGGACATCGAGGGCGCCGACGGACCGCTCGCCGACACGGGCCAGTTCACCGTCTACCCCGACTGGAACTGACCCCCTCATCGGATACCGGCGCGGCCCGCCGCGGCCGCACCGGGTACGCTCACCAAGCCTGCCCGCGAGCGGCGACAGCCGCCGACGACCTGCACAAACCCCTGGAGACAGACGACGATGGCCGACCGGGTCACGGTGATCGGCTGGGACGGTTCGCCGCTGACCGCCGCGGCACGCGCCGCGCTGAGCGCCGCCACCCTGGTGGCGGGCGCCGCCCACCATCTGGCGCTGCCCGAGGTGCCCCCCGGTGCCGAGCGCATCCGGCTCGGCTCCGTCGCCCTCGCCGCCCGGCGCATCGCCGCCCACCGCGGCACCGCCGTGGTCCTCGCCGACGGCGACCCCGGCTTCTTCGGCGTCGTGCGCACCCTGCGCGCGCCGGAGTACGGCCTGGAGGTCGAGGTCGTCCCCGCCGTCTCCTCGGTGGCCGCCGCCTTCGCTCGCGCGGGCATGCCCTGGGACGACGCCCAAGTGGTCGTCGCACACCCTCGCACCCTGCGACGCGCGGTGAATGTGTGCCGCGCCCACACCAAGGTGGCCGTCCTCACCTCACCCGGCGCGGGACCCGCCGAACTCGGCCTGCTCCTGGACGGCGTCCACCGCACCTTCGTCATCTGCGAGGAACTCGGCACCGAACGCGAGCAGGTCACGGTCGTCACCTCCGACAAGGCCGCCGACCACACCTGGCGCGACCCCAACGTCGTGGTGGTCATCGGGGGCCCGGTGGGCGCCGGGGAGTCCGGCAGCTGGATCGCCGGACGCGACCCCTCCGCCGGCCCGCGCGGCTGGACACAGCCCGCCGAGGCCTACGGCGGCGACCTCGGCGAGGGCGAACGCGACCCGCTGCGCACCGCCCAACTCGCCCGCCTCGGACCGCGCGTGGGCGACCTGGTGTGGGACATCGGCTGCGGCAGCGGCGCCTTCGCCACCGAGGCCGCCCGCGCCGGCGCGGCCGTCATCGCCGTCGACCACGACCCACAGGCCTGCGCCCGCACCCACGCCACCGCCCGCCGCCACGGCGTCCAGCTCCAGGTCGTGCACGGCACCGCCCCGCAGGTCCTGGAGAACCTCCCCGAACCCGACGTCGTCCGCGTCGGCGGCGGGGGAGCGGCCGTGGTCTCCGCCGTCGCCGACCGCCGCCCCCAGCGCATCGTCGCCCACGCCGCCACCCGCGACGCGGCCGAACTCATCGGCCGCGACCTCACCGAGCACGGCTACCGCGTCGAGTGCGCCCTGCTGCAGTCCGTCGAACTCGACACCCGTGCCTGGACGGAGAAGGAGCGCAGCGTCGCGTTCCTGCTCAGCGGCGTGCTGCCGCCCCGCGAGACCTGACCGGTGACGCCGTCCCCGTGATCGGGTTGTCGTACCGCGCGCGGTAGGCTGGCCGATCGTTGTACCGCGCTCGGGCACCGGCGCTTCGTCGTCCAATGTCCCGATACCGCGCCCGTTTTGGGGTGGGTAGTGGTACGGCGGAACCGGAGGAGGCGCAACGTGGCGCAGTCCACAGCGGAAGCGTCGCCGATCAAGCTGACGCGAAGGCCGTCCCGCCGCGACAATGCCAGTGAATGGCTTTGTCGCCTTTTTCGGGCGGGCCGTTCGTGCCGCTGGGGACGCACGCTCGTTCTTCAGTGTGGGGCGGTCGGTGCGCCGTTCCGGGTGAGCTGGTCGTAGGAGCATTACCGATGGGCGAGGGGTACGCATGACCGACACCGGCCAGGTCCCGGGCGAGGGACTGCCGGAGAATTCAGGCAGGGTGGACCAGCAGGGCGTCGCCGCGCCCGGCGCGTACACCTACCTCTCCGCGACCTCCGCCGAGTACGACGAAGACCTGCTGCTGCCGGGCGCGGCGGGCGCCTGGGGCAACGAGGTCCCGCCGCCCGCCCCCGAGCCGCTCGTCGAGACCGTGCACGCTCCGGGCCCCCACGAGCTCTCCGGTCGCGACAGCGGCTCCCTCGACCTCGGCGCCGCCCGCCTGCCGCACTCCGCCGCCCATGCGACCCCCGAGGAACACCACGGTCCACACGAGGAGCAGCCCGTGCGGTACGAGGAACAGCAGGCCGCTTTCCAGAACCGGCCGGCCGGACACGAGGACCACCCGGCGGGCGGCACGGCAGGCCTGCCGGCGGGCTCCGAGGGGCAGCCGGCAGGCTTCGCGGACCAGTTCGCGGACCAGCAGGCGGCGGTCACGGCGGGGCAGGGCGGACACCAGGGCGCTCCGGCGCCGGAGGGGTTTGCTCCGCAGGGACAGCACGCGGCGCATGGAGCGCCGGTGCCGCAGGACGGCCTGGCGGGCCCCGTCCCGGGCGAGCAGATCCCGGGGGAGCAGATGATGTCCCAGGACGAGGCTGCCGCGCTGGCCCAGGCGAGGGCCGCCGCCGCTGCGGGTGTGCTGCCGCAGGATGATGCGGCGGGCGTGGCTCCGGGTGAGCAGACGGGGCCGCAGGACGAGGCCGCCGCGCAGGCTGCCGTTCAGGGTGGGCACGCGGCTCCGGAGGCTGCGGCTCCGGCGGAGCCGACCGCCCCCGGCAGCGAGGGCGCCGGGCAGGCGCAGGCCGCGCCGGATCAGGTCGTCTTGGAACAGGTCGTGCCGGATCAGGTCGCTCCGGGTGCGGGAGCCGTGCCGCAGGAGGACAAGGGCGCGGCGGAGCAGGCTGCGCCTGGGGACGAGGCAGCAGCGCAGGCTGCCGCCGCTGCCGTTGCCACGCCTCAGGAAGCCGCAGCACCGGCCGCCTCCCAGAACGAGGGCGCCGGGCAGGCGCAGGCGCAGGCCGTTGCCGGTGCGGGGGAGGCGCCGCAGGACGGCTCGGCCGCTCAGGAGCAGGCGGGTGCCCAGGCCGGCGCGGCCCGGAACGAGGCCGCAGCGAAGGCCGGGGCGGAGGGTGCCGCCCCGCGCGGGCGGGCCGCCGCAGCGCAGGCACGGACCGCCCCGACACCGCCTTCCCGGCGGCCGCTGCACCTCGGCCCGCCGATCCCCGACACCTCCGCCAGCCCGGTCCGTTCGCTCGCCGACCGCGGCCCCGCCCAGACACCGGTACGCCAGCCGGGTCCGCCCACGCTCGGCCCCGAGTACCTGGACGTTCCGCAGGCCCCCGAGGCTGCTCCGCAGTCGGCGGCGCCCTGGGGCGGGCAGGCCACGGTGCCCTCAGGGGCACCCGCTGCGGAAACGGTTATTCCGGCTGCCGGGCCTGCGGGAGCGGCCCAGGCCGCCATCGCCCGCGTCACCGGGCAGACGGCGGCCGGGCAGACGGCGGCCGGGCAGACGGCGGCCGGGCAGGCGCACCCCGAAGCCGCTCCGGCGGACGGCGCGGCCACGGCGACCGGCGGCACCGGCGAGGCGCAGGCGGCGCAGGACGCGCCCGCCGCCGACTCTGCCTCCGAGCAGCCGCCCTCCGGCGACACCGGGAACGTGGAAGTCGCCCCTGCCGGTGACAACTCGTCGGATGCCGTGGCCGACCAGCCCGCCGAGGCCGGGCCCGGGACGGACGGCGAGCAGACCGCACCCGAGGGTGCTGGGCACTCCGCGCCCGCCGGGGCCACGGAGGCCCCCGCGGAGACCTCCGCACCCGAACCGGCCGGTGCCACCGGCGACACCGAGGGCACGCCTGCCTCCGCCCCGGCGGAGCAGGTCCCGACGACGGACACCCCGCGGGAACCCGCCGCGGCAGCCCAGCCGGCCGAAACGAGCGCCGCCCCCACCGCTGCCGCCCCCGACCCCTCTCAGACCCCCGACGTCCCCGAGACCCCCGAGTCTCCGGAAACCCCCGGAGCGGCCCAGGCCGTGTCCGCCGGAGACGACGCCGTACAGCCGCAGGCCCTCGGCACCACCGATGCTGAGCAGGCCGGCGGACCGACCCCCACCGCCGTCCCGGTCACCACCGAGGAGGCAGAAGGGACCGCCACGGTGCCCGCACCCGAGCCGGAGACGCCCGCGGCCGACCCCGCCGCCCAGCAGGCGCAGACGGAACACCCCGTCCAGGGACCGCAGCAGACCCCCGCCGCTCCGCCCGCCGACCCCGCTCCCGGCGTACCGGCGAGCCCCGCGGGCGAGACGAGCGAGCCGGCGCCGGCCGCCGAGGCCCCCTCGGCCGTCATCCCCGGCACCGTCACCGGGGAGCCCCAGCCGGACCAGCCCATCGGCCAGTTCGTCCCCGTCGAGGGCTCCGTTCCGACGCCGCCGCACCTCGCGCCGACTCCGCCGCAGCCCCTGACGCTGCCCGCCGACGAGCAGCCCGCGCCCTCCGTTCCCGCCCCCCGTATGCCGGAGACTCCCCAGGAGCCGGCACCCGACGTGGCGCAGAGCGCGGACGATCTGGACACCCGGGGCGCCGGAGCCGACGAGGCCCGGCCCGCCCAGGAACAGGCTCAGCCTTCCGAAGCGCAGGCCAGGACCGCCGGGGAGCAGGGACAGGACGCCGAGGTCCAGGGACCGGCCGCCGACAAGCAGGGACAGCCTGCTGAGGAGCAGGTCCGGTCCGCGGAGGAGCCGGCCCCGTCCGCAGAGGAGGGGAGCGCCCCCGAGGCGGAGAGCGCCCCCGAGGCGGAGACGGCCCGGCCCGCGTCCCCGCCCGCACCCGCCTACGACGAGGCCGAGCGCGAGGCCGTGCTCAAGGTGATGCGGGAGCGCCGGGACATCCGCAACGGCTTCCGCAGCGACCCCATCCCGCACGAGGTGCTGCTCCGCGTCCTGGAGGCCGCCCACACCGCCCCGTCCGTCGGGCACTCGCAGCCCTGGGACTTCGTCGTGATCCGCTCCGCCGAGACCCGGCGCGCGATGCACGAACTGGCCATGCGCCAGCGCGAGGCCTACGCCAAGTCCCTGCCCAAGGGCCGTGCGAAGCAGTTCAAGGAACTGAAGATCGAGGCCATCCTCGACACCCCGGTCAACATCGTCGTCACCGCCGACCCGACCCGCGGCGGCCGCCACACCCTCGGCCGGCACACCCAGCCGCAGATGGCGCCGTACTCCTCCGCGCTCGCCGTGGAGAACCTCTGGCTCGCCGCGCGCGCCGAGGGCCTCGGCGTCGGCTGGGTCAGCTTCTTCGACGAGCGCGAGATGGTCCGCGCCCTCGGCCTGCCCGAGCACCTGGAGGTCGTCGCCTACCTGTGCGTCGGGTACGTCGACGAATTCCCCGACGAGCCCGAGCTGATGCAGGCCGGCTGGTCCAAGCGCCGCCCGCTGTCCTGGGTGGTGCACGAGGAGACGTACGGCCGCCGGGCCCTGCCGGGCGAGGAGCCGCACGACCTGCTCGCCGAGACCGTCGCCCAGATCCGCCCGCTGGACGCCAAGGCGCTCGGCGAGGCCTGGGAGCGGCAGAAGCGGATGACCAAGCCGGCCGGCGCGCTCGGCATGCTGGAGATCATCTCCGCCCAGCTGTCCGGCCTGTCCCGCCAGTGCCCGCCGCCGATCCCCGAGCCCGCGGCCGTCGCGATCTTCGCCGGGGACCACGGCGTGCACGCCCAGGGCGTCACCCCCTGGCCGCAGGAGGTCACCGCACAGATGGTGGCCAACTTCCTCGGCGGGGGAGCGGTCTGCAACGCCTTCGCCACCCAGGTCGGGGCCGAGGTCTGCGTCGTCGACGTCGGCGTCGCCGGCGACCTGCCCGCCACCCCCGGCCTGCTGCCGCGCAAGGTCCGCCCCGGAACCTCCGACATGACCACCGGCCCGGCGATGTCCCGCGAGGAGGCCAAGCAGGCCATCGAGGTCGGCATCGAGACCGCCCGCGACCTGGTCGCCGCCGGCAACAAGGCGCTGCTCACCGGTGAGATGGGCATCGCCAACACCACCGCCTCCGCGGCGCTGATCTCCGTCTTCACCGGAGCGGACCCGGCGGAGGTCACCGGCCGCGGCACCGGCATCAACGACGAGACCCTCGCCCGCAAGACCGAGGTCGTCCGCCGGGCCCTGGAACTGCACAAGCCCGACCCGGCCGACCCCATCGGCGTCCTCGCCGCGATCGGCGGCCTGGAGCACGCCGCCATCGTCGGCCTGCTGCTCGGCGGCGCCTCGCTGCGTACGCCGGTGATCCTCGACGGCGTCAGCGCCGGCGCCGCCGCCCTGGTGGCCCGCGCGATCGCCCCCGAGGTGCTGGCCGCCTGCATCGCCGGCCACCGCAGCGCCGAACCGGGCCATGTGGCCGCCCTGAACAAGCTGGGCCTGCGCCCCCTGGTCGATCTGGACCTCCGGCTCGGCGAGGGCACCGGCGCGCTGCTCGCCCTCCCGCTGGTCCAGAGCACCGCCCGGGCGATGCACGAGGTGGCCACGTTCGACTCGGCGGGCGTCACGGAGAAGTAGCCGACCGCAGAGGTGTCCGCGAAGCCGGCCGCTCATGGCCGCCTTCGCGGGCACCGGTCGGCTTCGCACACACCACCGGGCGGAGCGGGCGGGTACGTCCGCTGTGCTGTGACCGCGCAGTCGGCCGGGGTGGTGCCCAGCCATCGGACGCCCCCGCCGCCCCACCCGCCAACGCCGTAAAATCCGCACGTCAGGGCCCCGCCGCGCCGCACACCAGGAGCCGAACCGCCATGGCCGAACACCCCGCCTACCCCGTAGGCCTCCGTCTCACCGGCCGCCGTGTGGTCGTCCTCGGCGGGGGCCAGGTCGCCCAGCGCCGCCTGCCCGCACTGATCGCGGCGGGCGCGGACATCCACCTGGTGTCGCCCGAGGTCACCCCGTCCGTGGAGGCCATGGCGGACGCCGGCGAGATCACCTGGCTCAAAAGGCCCTACGCCGAGGGCGACCTCGCCGACGCCTGGTACGCCCTGATCGCCACCAGCGACAAGGAGGCCAACGCCCGCGCCTCGGCCGAGGCCGAGCGCAACCGCGTCTGGTGCGTCCGGTCCGACGACGCCGACCAGGCCACCGCCTGGACCCCGGCGACCGGCCACAGCGAGGGCGTCACGGTCGCCGTGCTCACCACCGACGCCAAGGGCCGCGACCCGCGGCACACCGCCGCCATCCGCGACGCCGTGGTGGAGGGCCTGCGCGACGGCACCCTCGTCGCCCCCCACCACCGCACCCGCACACCCGGAGTCGCCCTGGTCGGCGGTGGCCCCGGCGACCCGGACCTGATCACCGTCCGCGGCCGCCGTCTGCTCGCCGAGGCCGACGTGGTCATCGCCGACCGCCTCGGCCCGCGCGACCTGCTCGCCGAACTGCCGCCGCACGTCGAGGTCATCGACGCAGCGAAGATCCCCTACGGCCGCTACATGGCCCAGGAGGCCATCAACAACGCGCTGATCGAGCACGCCAAGCAGGGCAAGTCGGTGGTGCGCCTCAAGGGCGGCGACCCGTACGTCTTCGGCCGCGGCATGGAGGAACTGCACGCCCTGACCGAGGCCGGCATCCCCTGCACCGTGGTCCCCGGCATCTCCAGCTCCATCTCCGTGCCGGGCGCCGCCGGGATCCCCGTCACCCACCGCGGGGTCGCCCACGAGTTCACCGTGGTCAGCGGGCATGTCGCCCCCGACGACGAGCGCTCCCTGGTCGACTGGCCCTCGCTGGCCAAGCTCACCGGCACCCTGGTGATCCTCATGGGCGTCGACAAGATCGGCCGGATCGCCGAGACCCTGATCGAGCACGGCAAGTCCCCCGACACCCCGGTCGCCCTGGTGCAGGAAGGCACCACCGCCGCCCAGCGGCGCGTCGACGCCACCCTGGCCACCGTCTCCGAGACGGTCGTCGCACGCGAGGTCAGGCCGCCCGCCGTCATCGTCATCGGCGACGTGGTCAACGCCGGCCTCCCGGCCCCGGAGTAACCCGAGGTAACGCGACCGAACCCAGACGTTGGCAGCACAACCAGGACAAGGCAGTATCACCCCCGTGGCGGACCTCATCACCATCGACGACCCCGACGACCCGCGTCTGCGCGACTACACGGGCCTGACCGACGTGGAGCTGCGCCGCAAACGCGAGCCCGCCGAGGGCCTGTTCATCGCCGAGGGCGAGAAGGTCATCAGACGCGCCAAGGACGCCGGTTACGAGATGCGGTCCATGCTGCTCTCGGCCAAGTGGGTCGACGTCATGCGCGACGTCATCGACGAACTGCCCGCACCCGTCTACGCGGTGAGCCCGGAACTCGCCGAACGGGTCACCGGCTACCACGTGCACCGCGGCGCCCTCGCCTCCATGCAGCGCAAGCCGCTGCCCGCCGCGGCCGACCTGCTGCACTCCGCGCGCCGCGTCGTCATCATGGAGTCGGTCAACGACCACACCAACATCGGCGCCATCTTCCGCTCGGCCGCCGCCCTCGGCATGGACGCCGTCCTGCTCTCCCCGGACTGCGCCGACCCGTTGTACCGGCGCAGCGTCAAGGTCTCCATGGGCGCGGTCTTCTCCGTGCCGTACGCCCGCCTTGAGACCTGGCCCAAGGGGCTCGAGTCGGTCCGCGAGGCGGGCTTCACCCTGCTCGCGCTCACCCCCGACGAGAAGGCCCGCCCGCTCGACGAGGCGGCGCCCCACCGGATGGAACGGGTGGCCCTGATGCTCGGCGCGGAGGGCGACGGCCTGTCCACCCAGGCCCTGGTCGCCGCCGACGAGTGGGTCCGCATCCCGATGTCGCACGGCGTCGACTCGCTCAACGTGGGAGCGGCGGCCGCGGTGGCGTTCTACGCGGTGACGACGGGGCGGCCGCAGGTCTAGGGGCGTACCCGAGGTCCAGGGGCTTCGAGGGGCCGGACTCAGTCGTCCCACTCGAGCGTCGAGACGTACGTCTCGGCCATCCGGGGCTCCAGGCCCGGCTGCCATGGGCCGCCGTCGACCTGGTCCCCCTGCTGTGTCTGCTGCGTCGGTACGACGTTGTCGCCCTCCCGCGGCAGTCCGCGCGCCGGTCCCTGGCAGCCCTGCACCAGGGCGATGCCGAGGGCGACGACCAGCGTCACCACCACGAACACGAACAGCCGCTGCCGCAGCAGGCGCGGATTGGCCGGGCGCAGGCCGGCGCCCGTCGTGCGGGGGCCGGGCCGGCGTGCGCCGGAGCCCGGGCGGGAGGCGTTCCGGGCGGCGGATCCGCGTGCCGGGTTGCGGGAGGCGGGCGTCGAGCGCGAGGAGGGGCGGGACCGGGTCCGGTCGCGGGAGCCGGTCCCGCTCCGCGCGGAGGCGCCGCCGCGTGCCGCGGGG
>NZ_BAAAIZ010000007.1:85055-85499 GCF_039526425.1 Streptomyces thermospinosisporus | reverse complement strand
GCGGGCGGGCCGGAGCGGCGGGCTCGGCCGCCTCGGCCGCCGCCGGAGTCTCCTCCGGCTGCGCCTCGGGCGCCGGTGCGCTCGGCGCGGCGGTCTCGGCGACGGTCACCACCGCGGGCTCCGCTCCCGCCGGGGAACCGGCAGGCGCGGTCACCTTGCGGGTGACCCGGCGGCGCGTACGGCCCGTGGCAGCGGCCTCCTCGGCCGCCGGCGCCTTGGCCTCCTCCGGAGCGCCCAGCACCGCGTCCTGCACGGCGGCCGGCTCGGCCAGCGCCTCGGCGGCCGACTCGGGCTGCACGGGGCGCTCCGCCTCCTCGGCGGGCGTCACGTCCTGAGCGGTCGGCGCCTCGGCGGGCTCGGCCTCCTCCTGCTGGGCCTTGTCCGTCTTGGCCTTGTCCTTCGCCCTGCCCTTGGCCTCGTCGGCCTTGGGCGCGCCCGCGGGCG
>NZ_BAAAIZ010000007.1:83030-85028 GCF_039526425.1 Streptomyces thermospinosisporus | reverse complement strand
GCTCGCCCGGCGACGGCCGCGTCCGCGGCTCGCCGCGGCCTCCGCCTCGGCAGCGCTGCTGTACAGCTCCTCGTCCGGGGTGAAGGCGGGCTCCGGGAGCGCGGCGGGCTCGGCGACCTCGGCCACCACCTCGGCCTCCGACTCCTGCTCCGCCTCCTGCTCGGCCGTCTCCACGACCACGGCCGCCTCGACGGGCTGCTCGGCGGCACCGGCGCGGGCACGCTTGCGGCGCTTGCCGCCGCCACCGGTCCCGGCCGGCTGGTCGAGGTGGACGATGACGCCGCGGCCGTTGCAGTGGACGCAGGTCTCCGAGAACGACTCCAGCAGGCCCTGGCCGACCCGCTTGCGGGTCATCTGCACCAGGCCAAGCGAGGTCACCTCGGCGACCTGGTGCTTCGTACGGTCCCGGCCCAGGCACTCCAGCAGACGGCGCAGCACCAGGTCCCGGTTGGACTCCAGCACCATGTCGATGAAGTCGATCACGATGATGCCGCCGAGGTCGCGCAGCCGCAGCTGGCGCACGATCTCCTCGGCCGCCTCCAGGTTGTTCCTGGTGACCGTCTCCTCGAGGTTGCCGCCCTGGCCGGTGAACTTGCCGGTGTTGACGTCGATGACGACCATCGCCTCGGTCCGGTCGATCACCAGCGAGCCGCCGCTCGGCAGCCAGACCTTGCGGTCCAGCGCCTTGGCGAGCTGCTCGTCGATCCGGTACGTGGCGAAGACGTCGACGTCGCTGGTCCACTTCTGCAGCCGGTCGACCAGGTCCGGGGCCACGTGCGAGACGTACCCGTGGATGGTCTCCCACGCCTCGTCGCCGCTGACGATGACCTTGGAGAAGTCCTCGTTGAAGATGTCCCGCACGACCCGGACGGTCATGTCGGGCTCGCCGTACAGCAGCGTCGGGGCGTTGCCGTTCTTGGCCTTCTTCTGGATGTCCTCCCACTGCGCCTGCAGCCGCTCGACGTCCCGGCGCAGCTCCTCCTCGCTCGCGCCCTCGGCGGCGGTGCGCACGATGACGCCCGCGTCCTCGGGGACGATCTTCTTGAGGATGGTCTTCAGCCGGGACCGCTCGGTGTCGGGCAGCTTGCGGCTGATGCCGGTCATCGAACCCTCGGGCACGTACACGAGGTAGCGCCCGGGGAGGGAGACCTGGCTGGTCAGACGCGCGCCCTTGTGGCCGATCGGGTCCTTCGTCACCTGGACGAGCACCGACTGGCCGGACTTCAGCGCGGACTCGATGCGGCGCGGCCCGTTGGCCATGCCCAGCGCCTCGAAGTTGACCTCACCGGCGTAGAGCACGGCGTTGCGGCCCTTGCCGATGTCGATGAAGGCGGCCTCCATCGACGGCAGCACGTTCTGCACCTTGCCGAGGTAGACGTTCCCGACGTACGAGACCGTCTGCTCCTTGTTGACGTAGTGCTCGACGAGCACGTTGTCCTCGAGGACGCCGATCTGGGTGCGGTCGCCCTGCTGCCGCACGACCATGACGCGCTCGACGGCCTCGCGGCGGGCCAGGAACTCCGCCTCGGTGATGATCGGCACCCGGCGGCGGCCCTGCTCGCGGCCCTCGCGGCGGCGCTGCTTCTTGGCCTCCAGACGGGTCGAGCCCTTGATGGACTGCACCTCGTCGGACAGCTCGGTCCTGGGGCGCGGCTCGCGGACCTTGACGACCGTGCGCTCCGGGTCGTCCGCGGACGGCTGGGTCTCGACGGTGGCGTCACCGGCCCGGCGACGACGGCGGCGACGGCGCCGGCTGCTGCTGGAGCCGGTCTGGGCGGCTGCGCCCTCCCGCTCCTCGCGGCTCTCCGTCCCCTCGTCGCCCTTCTCGCTCTTCTCGCTCTTCTCGCCCTTCTCGGCGGACGCCTCGGCGTCCTCCTCCGCCTGCTCGGCGGTGTCCTCGGCGTCCTGGGCAGCCTGCTCGGCGGCGGCGCGCTCGGTGCCGGTGTCCCCGGCCTCGCCGCTGTCGCCGTCGGCGGACTCGCCCCGCCGGCGGCGACG
>NZ_BAAAIZ010000007.1:69323-82896 GCF_039526425.1 Streptomyces thermospinosisporus | reverse complement strand
CCCGCTCCTCCGGGTACTCCTCGATCTCCTCGGGCTCATCCGCGCCCGCGGCCTCGGCGGCCGCTTCGGCCGCGGCCCGCTCCGGGGTCTGGAACTTGGGCTCGGTGAACACCGGCGGCTGGAACACCGCGACCGGGGGCTGCACGGGGCGCCGCGGCGGCCTGCTGCCGCTGCCGGAGTCCTCGGACTCGGCGGCGGGAACGGTGGCCGGGGCGGGCTGCGCCGGAGCGGCGAACCCGGCCGGGGGCTTGCGGACGACCCGGCGGCGCTTGCGGGGCGCGGCGTCGCCGGCCTCGGAGGCTTCGGCGGCCTCGGCGGCGGGCTCGGAGACCTGCGCGGGGGTGCTCTCTTCGGAGCTCTCTTCGGAGGCTTCGCCGCCCTCAGTGACGTCGTCGGCGCTCTCGGAGGCCTTGGCCTCCTCGGCGGCGGGGGCGGGGGCGCGGCGGGAGGACCGGCGGCGCGTCCGGCGAGGAGCGGCGTCCTCGGTGCTTTCGGGGGTGCCGGCGGATTCGCCGGTCTCTGCGGCCACGGCGGCTTCCTCTGCCTCGGCGGGCTTCGCTTCCTCGGCGGTCCTGGCGGCCTGAGCCGTCTCAGCGGGCTGTGCGGCCTCGGCGGACTCCGCCGACGCGGTCGCCGTCGCCTGCGGCGTGGTCACACTCCGCGTCACCCGGCGACGGGCGCGACGCGGCGCGGCCTCCTCCGAGGACGCGGCGGACTCAGCACTCTCGGAGGACTCGGAGGACTCGGCGGACTCGGAGGACTCGGCCGCCTCGGCGGTCTCCTCGCTCTCCTCGAGCTCGCTCGTCTCCTCGTTCTCCTCGTTCTCCTCGTTCTCCTCGTTCTCCTCGGCGTCCGCAGATGCAGTCGCCGCCTCATCGCTTGCGGCGGTCGCTGCGGTCGTGGCCGGGATGACGGTCTCGGCCACCTCGGCGGACGCCGGCGCTCCGGCGGGGGCGGAGGCGCGCCGGACCACCCGGCGACGGCGGCGCGGAGCGGCCTCCGCCTGCGCCTCGTCGGCACCGGCAGCGGCCTGCGTCTCCGCAGCCGAGTCCTTGGTGTCCTCGTTGTCCTTGGTGTCTTCGTTGTCCTTGGTGCTCTTCGCCTCGGAAGCCTTGGGCTCGGCGGGGTCTGCGGACGGTATGGCCGGCGTGACCACTTCGGCCGTCTCGGCCGCCGTCTCGGAGCTCCCGGCGGGCGGTCCCGCCGGGCGGGAAGCGGCACGCCGGCGCCTACGGGGCGGCAGGGTGTCGCTGGGAGTGGTGGATTCGGAGCCCTGGGTGGGCTCGGTCGGTTCGAGCATGCGGGCGTTTCTCCCGTCAGGCTCCCGGGCGCCGCACCTGGTCCGGCAACTGCCGGTGACGTCCGCGGCTCGCGCGTTGCGCGGTGCCGCCGTCCGGGGCGCGGGCGCCGCTCGGGAGCTCTCTGTGTCCTGTCTCGCCGGTTCCGTACGCCGAATGCGTACGGCCTGGCGAAAGTCTTCTGGTCGGTGCGCTGCCCGACCCAGGTGGCTCCCGAGTTCGAGGGCGGCGCTACGACGTGCGTCCCTTCGCGGAACCTTCCTTACGCCGGCGCCGTCGCGGTGGCAGTGGGATCGGCCGTCGAGCGGGCCGTCACTGCCTCGCGGTCGGGCGCGAGCGGGTCGGTCACCGTGCCGGTCTCTTCATCGAACAGCCCCTGCGCCAGCCTGGTCACCGCTGCGGGGACCGGCGGCGCCAGGTCGGCCACGGCGCGAAGACCGGACAGGACGTCGTCGGGTCGTACGGCAGGCGTCACGTGCCGAACAACCAGCCGCAGTATCGCACAGGGCTGGTCGCTCGGCCTATCAGCCTGCGAGGAGTGCGCGGAGTGCGTCTCCACGCATTCCAGACCGGCGACCGCGGAACGGGCGTCGAAGGTTCGCACGCCGTTCTTGGTGAGCCGCTGGACCTCTACGGTCTCGGCCGCCTTGAAGGCGTCCACCGCGCGGCGGGCCTCCTCGGGGCCGACGCCGTCCAGCCGCAGCTCCCACACGGAGGCCGTGAGCCGGTCGGCGAGCCCCGATGTGCGGGCCTCGACCGCCTCGACGATGTCGAGCCCGGCGGGCAGCGACTCGTCGAGGAGGATCCGGAGCCGCTCGGGGTCGCGCGGCTCGGTCAGGGCGATCTCCAGGTACTCCGCCTCACTGCCCGTGCCGGTGGGTGCGGCATTGGCGTACGACACCTTCGGGTGCGGCGTGAACCCCGCCGAGTACGCCATCGGCACCTCGGCACGGCGCAGCGCACGCTCGAAGGCGCGCTGGAAGTCACGGTGGCTGGTGAACCGGAGGCGGCCGCGCTTGGTGTAGCGCAGTCGGATGCGCTGCACCGCGGGTGCGGGCGGCGGGCCTACGGGCTGTCGCTTGCCCAGTGTCGTTCATTCCTTCGTGAGAGCGGTCGTACTGCTACCAAGAGTACGTGCCTGCCGCGCGGGAGGTTCCCCGCGGTCCGTGAGCAGGGGCTTCCGGGGCTCGCCGAAGAGCATCCGGCGGAAGTCGGCGCGGGCCTGCCGCACGGACTCGCGGGCGGAGGCGAGCGCCTGCCGCGTGGCCCGCCCCACGCTGCGCGCCGCACGGGCGGCGGGCCGCAGTACGGCGTCGCGCACGGCGTGCCCGATCGGTGTCAGCACACTGCGGTACACCCATCGCACCGGCTCCACGAAGATCCACCGGAAGAGGGTCGCGAGGAACCGTCCGACGACGAGCGAGATGTGCGCGGCGACCCGCCAGGCGTGCCCGAGCGCGTCCCATATCTCCCGTCCGATGACGGCGAGCACGGTCCCCACCCCACGCACCAGCCACATCACCGCGCGCCCGACCGGCACCAGCACCCACCGCCACACGGCGAGCGCGGGCAGCACGAACAGCACCCGCGTGATCCAGTACAGCGCCGTGCCGACCCCGCGGACGACCATGCCGACCACCCACGCCACACCCCGGGCGCACCAGGCGACCGCCCGCCCGATCGGCGTCAGCACCCACGTGTACAGCCACGTCGCCGGCACGACCACCAGATACCGCAGCAGCCAGGCGAGCACGGCGACCGCCCCCGCCCCGAGCGCGGCGAGCACCAGCCCCACCCCACGCACCAGCCACATCACCGCGCGCCCGACCGGCGTCAGCACCCACCGGTACACCCACACCGCCGGCACGACCACCAGATACCGCACCAACCAGGCCAGCACCGCATACGCCCCGGCTCCGATGGCGGCGAGCACGGTCCCCACCCCACGCACCAGCCACATCAGCGCATGCCCGACCGGCGTCAGCACCCACCGGTACAGCCACATCGCCGACGCGACGATCAGCACCTTCCCGAGCCACAGCGCCAGCTGCCCGAGCGGCGTGAGCAGATACCGCCACAGCCCCACCAGCGGCCACACGAACACCGCCCGCGCCAGCCACAGCAGCCCCCGCCCGACCGGCCGGAGCAGCGCGTCGTCCAGCCACCGCCCCGTCACGACCAGCGCGTCCCACAGCATCCGCACGGGCACGACGAGCACCAGCACCACGATCCGCACCGGAAGGCGGATCGCCGTGACGAGACACCCCTCCCCGCCGCCGCCGGCGGCCCCGCCGACCCGGCCATCAGACTTCTCCAGTTCCATACCGCCGAGGACGCCCCGCACACCCCGCCCGGATCCCTCGGACCCGAGGTCCACACAGAATCGTGACCAAGATCGTGACCGAGCCGGCCGGCCACCGGTCCTCAATCCCAGCGGGTCGCCCCGCGAACGGGCGGGATCGAAGCCCATGCACAGGCCGGCCGAGGAGGCCCCGCTGATGGGCCGTCACCTGTTCGGCCTGGTGAACGGCTGGGAGGGACATCCGCCGACGGGCGACCACGTGGTCATCGTGTCCCACCGCCCCAAGCCCGAGGGCTGGCATCCCGAGGCGTCCCGCCACTTCACCGACTCACTGACCGCCGCCATCGACAAGGCCCGGAAACCCGCCGGGGACCGCGTCGTCGCCGTGAACGCGGGCGAGGCCGGAGGCCAACTCCTCACGGCCGGCGGGCGACCGCGTCCTGCACCTCGCATACGGCGACCGCGTCCTGCACCTCACATACAAGGTGCGCCGCTGACGGCGGCGGGACGCAGCTCCCCTGGGCAGCCCCCGTCCGGCACCGGCGTCATGCCCCTGGACGGCCCCCGTCCGGCACGGGCGTCATGACGAGGTCATGCCCTTGAGCACCTCGGCCGTCGCGGCATCGGCCGGGAAGAACGTCTCCACCGCGATCTCGTCCAGCGTCACGTCCCTCGGCGAGCCGAAGACGGTCGTGGTGTAGAGGAACGCGAGATCACCGTGTTCCGAGGACAGAAGCAGGGGAACGGCGATGTCGTCATGCCCTTTCTCCCCGGCACCATCGACGGTGTCGGCACCCTCACCGGACACCGGATACGACACCGGATACGGCCTCGGACAGGACTCGGGATAGGACTCCAGCTCCTCCAGCAGGTCCGCCAGGCCCTCGGCCGCCGTCCGGGCGAGCTGTCTGCGGACCCGGCGCAGCACCTGTGCCCGCCATCGCTCGAGATTGCGGATCCGCCCCGCCAGACCGTCCGGGTGCAGGGTCGCCCGCAGCACGTTGACCGGCGGGGCGAGCAACGCCTCCGGCAGCCCCGCGAAGAAGGCCGTCGCCGACCGGTTCGCGGTCAGCAGCTCCCACCGCACGTTCACCGCGAGCGCCGGACTCGGCTCATGGCCGGTGAGCACCGCCTCGACGGCATCCCGGGCCGCGCCCAGGTCGGTGAGGGGCCGCTCGGGATGGAACGGAGCGAAGCCCGCGGCGAGATGCAGCACATTGCGCTCCCGCAGCGGCACCTCCAGTTCGTCGCAGAGACGCTCGATCATGCTCCGGCTAGGAACGGCACGCCCGGTCTCGATGCAGCTCAGATGCCGGGTCGACAGATTCGCGCCGAGGGCGACGTCCATCTGCGACCGGCGCCGGCGCTCCCGCCAGCGCCGTACGAGCACTCCGACCGGTTCCGTGGTGGTGGCCATGCCCCGAGCCTCGCTCTCCTACTGCGCGACGGCAATGACCTCGGAGGTCATCGACAGCGCGCCGCACCCCGCCGCAGGCTCGGCAACAGCGGAACACTGCGCGGACCGGCCGCGCACACCGCCCCGAAGGAGCGTCCACCATGTCGCAGACCGACACCCGCGAACCGACCACCACCGACCCGCGCCGCGAGACCCTCGACCGTTACCTGCGGTTCTGGAACACCCCCGCTGCCGCAGAGGACGACACCGCCGCATCCGGCCTCTTCGCCTCCGACATCCGCTACTGCGCACCCATCGGAGACCTCACCGGCAGCCAGGCCCTGGCCGACTTCCGCGACCAGTTCTTCCAGCACATGCAGTCCGCCGAGTTCCGGGCACGCCGGGAGCCCGAGATCCACCACGACCGCGCCCGCCTGCTCTGGCAGATCGACGTCCACGGAGAGGAGTTCGCCACCGGCACCGACGTGCTGACCTTCGCCCCCGACGGCCGTATCACCACCGTCACCGCCTTCCTCGACAAGGCCCCGGAAGGCTTCGACCCGCACACCCACGGGTGAGTGCCGGGCGGCCGCACGGGCGAAGCGACGGGTCGTCTGCCCCACCGCCGGCCCGGCGGCCGCCTCCGGCAACCAGGCGCTACGCCACCTCGATGCCGTACTCCTGCACCAGCTGCTCCAGGCCGCCGGTGTAGCCCTTCCCGCCCAGGACGAAGTCCCAGTCGCCGTTGGACCGGCGCCGGAAGGAGCCCAGTACCAGAGCGGTCTCCCGGGCTCGCCCGTCGGAGACCTCGAGCCGGCCGAGTTCGGTCATCGCCGGGTCCAGCAGCCGGATGCAGGCGTCGGTGAAGCCGGACAGGTCGGCGTCCGGGTTCACCTTTGGATCCACGGCGGCCACCAGCACCAGCCGGTCGGCGGCCTCCGGCAGCGCGTCGAAGGCGACCCGCACCGCCGCCTTGTCCGGCCCGGCCGCCGGCACGGCCCGCACCGAACCGTCCGGCGTCTGCTGATTGTTGTAGAAGACGAAGTGGTCCTCGCTGAGGACGCGGTTGCCCCGGCAGACCAGCGCGCACACGTCGAGCGCCACACCGCCGGACCACGTCATGCCCAGCACGTTGTAGTCACCGGTCGACGCCGCGGGTGCGGGCGGCGACTGCGGCGACGGGGTCGCCGCCCGCCCCTCCCCCAGGCGTCCGCGAAGCCCGTGCCGGTGCAGCAGGTCCACGAGTTCGCTGCCCGATATGAGCTCCAGGGGCTTGCCCCGGGCGAAGGTGTGCGAGCCGGGACCGAAGCCCGAGGTGGTGACCAGGACCCCCTTGTTGGCGCCGAGGTCCTGGACCGTTCCGTACAGGTCGCGCACCGCTGTGGGAGGGACCGTGTTGCGGTAGCGCTTCACCTGGACGACGATCTTGCCGCCACGGATCGGAGTGGGATCCGTCGCATCGACGTCCACACCACCGTCGTTCGAACGCTGTGTGGTCACCGCCTGCATGCCCATGGCCCGGAACAGGTCGGCGACGAGGGACTCGAAGGCGATCGGATCCATGGTGTACAGATCCGGCTCGTGCTCACCGCCCCCGACGGCCCCCCGGCTGACGACGACGTCCTGGGGGCGCCGGGCCGGCCGCACCGGACCGAGCTGGTCCGGCCGTGCGGCAAGCTGACCCCTGAGCGCCTCGGTGAGGCAGCTGACCGGGTCCACCTGCTCCAGGTGCAGCTCGGTGAAGGCCGTCCGCGAGGCCATCACGGTCGCCAGGAAGATGTGCGTCTGCCGTCCCGTCGCCGGGTCATGGGTGTCCACGAAGCCGTTCAGGGAGACAGAGTCGAGGACCCCGTACTCGTCCGCGGTGAAGAGCTGATGCAGCACCAGCAGCATGCTCTGCGCCAGCACTTCCCGGTACAGCGCCCGGCGCTGGGTCACCGGTCGGGCCGTCTCCTTGAACTGCCCCTCCCGGGACAGGTACCTCACGGACTTCGCCTCGGGCACCACCTCGCAGGGGGCCAGCTCCCAGTCCAGCACCAGTTGCCGCCCGGCGGCGTCGTACGCCGCGGACAGCTGCCGCGGGAACCCCTCCGGCCAGGCCGCCGACGCGTGCAGCGCGGCCGAGAAGTACTCGACCACGAGGTCGGGATCACCTCGCCTGACCCCGTCGATCGTCTCCGCGACACCGGCGTTGTGCCGCTGCACCTCGGCCCGCTGGGCCGCAGCCCGCTGCTCGTACTCCCACTGCAACGCGGCCAGTTGCTGCTGCCGCTGAGCCTCCGCGGCCTGGGCGGCGTGCCAGTCCCGCTCGAACCGCGCCTGCGCCTCGGCCTGCGCCTGCGCCCGCCGGCTCGCGGTCCAGCCGCCCTGCACCTGGTACTGACTCGGATCGGGCATACGCACCGGCCACGCCAGCTGCCCCGGATCGAACGGCGGAATGTTCTCCACGCGCATCAGTGACGCGGCCCGGAACGCCGGCACCCGGCAGCCGGCCGTCAGCAGCCCCTGCAGTCCGGCGACCTGCGCGTCCAACTCCTCGGTACGACGCCTGGCCTCCGCCACACAGCGCTCACGATGCCCCTGCGCGGCGAGCCGCTGGAAGGCCTGCGCCTGCCGCGCCTCCTCCCGGCGCCGCCTCGCCTCGGCTTCCGCCTGACGTTGCTGCTGTCGCTGAATCTCAGCCCATGCACCGACCAAACCAGCAGAGCGACGACTCACTCGCTACAGCCCCTCCCCAGAACGCCGGCACAGCCGGCCAAGCCCTGGTTGCCCCCACAACCAGCAGTAACAAACCGACTGTATCCGCCAATCAGCACCCGGGACGACAAGTTGCCGAAGCGACAAGAGAACGCGACCGAGCAGGTCATCCGCCGCGTACGGGGACGACCTGCTCGGTCGGGTCGGCTCGGGTCCTGCGCGTCAGTGCGAGTGGCCGCTCGGGGTCGGCGTCGGGCCCGAGTTCGTGACCGCCTCGCGCTTTCATGGCCGGGCCCTCACCCCGACGCCGGACGAAACACCCGGATCAGGTGGGAACCCGTACACCACTTCCCAGGACGCAACCCGCGTGGGCGCGATGCCTTCGACAATGACGCGATGCTCCCGCCCCCACTAGCGCCCCGGATTGCGAGCAAGTCGGCGGATGAACAGCTGCACCGCATATCCCTGCTTGCAGGCAGGTGTGATCCACTGCCCCTCACTGGCCGGCTACCACCTCGCCAGCCGCCGCTGCTGGAGCATGCGTCCCAGTGGGGCTACGCGAGCGTTGGTGGCTCTTACGGCTGTCCACAGCTGCCGCGCTCCGCTTCCGGCGCCATCCCCTGCCGCCCATGCTGAGCCCCGTGATCCTTCAGGGCAGCAGCTCTACGATGCGCTTCAGCGTCTCGCGCACACCTAGGCCCGTTTCAGTCGGTCGACTTCTTGACCGTCAGCGGCAGCAGCTTCTTGCCGGTGGGGCCGATTTGGATGGAAGTGTCCATTTGCGGGCACACGCCGCAGTCGAAGCAGGGGCTCCAACGGCAGTCCTCGACCTCGGTCTCGTCGAGGGCGTCCTGCCAGTCCTCCCACAGCCAGTCCTTGTCGAGGCCGGAGTCGAGGTGGTCCCAGGGGAGGACCTCCTCGTAGGTGCGCTCGCGGGTGGTGTACCAGTCGACGTCCACGCCATAGGGGGCCAGGGCCTTCTCCGCGCACTGCATCCAGCGGTCGTAGGAGAAGTGCTCGCGCCAGCCGTCGAAGCGGCCGCCGTCCTCGTAGACCGCGCGGATGACGGCGCCGAGGCGGCGGTCGCCGCGGGAGAGGAGGCCCTCGACGATGCCGGGCTTGCCGTCGTGGTAGCGGAAGCCGATGGAGCGGCCGTACTTCTTGTCGCCGCGGATCTTGTCGCGGAGCTTGGCCAGGCGGGCATCGGTCTCCTCGGCGGAGAGCTGCGGCGCCCACTGGAACGGGGTGTGCGGCTTGGGGACGAAACCGCCGATGGAGACCGTGCAGCGGATGTCGTTGGAGCCGGAGACCTCGCGGCCCTTCTGGATGACGCGCGTGGCCATGTCGGCGATCTGCAGGACGTCCTCGTCGGTCTCGGTGGGCAGGCCGCACATGAAGTACAGCTTCACCTGGCGCCAGCCGTTGCCGTAGGCGGTGGCGACGGTGCGGATCAGGTCCTCCTCCGAGACCATCTTGTTGATGACCTTGCGGATGCGCTCCGAGCCGCCCTCGGGGGCGAAGGTGAGGCCGGAGCGGCGGCCGTTGCGGGTCAGCTCGTTCGCCAGGTCGATGTTGAAGGCGTCGACCCGGGTGGAGGGCAGGGAGAGGCCGATCTTGTCGTCCTCGTAGCGGTCTGCGAGGCCCTTGGCGATGTCGCCGATCTCCGAGTGGTCGGCGGAGGACAGGGAGAGCAGGCCGACCTCCTCGAAGCCGGTCGCCTTCAGACCCTTGTCGACCATCTCGCCGATGCCGGTGATCGAGCGCTCCCGCACCGGGCGGGTGATCATGCCGGCCTGGCAGAAGCGGCAGCCGCGGGTGCAGCCGCGGAAGATCTCCACGGACATGCGCTCGTGGACGGTCTCGGCGAGCGGGACGAGGGGCTGCTTGGGGTAGGGCCACTCGTCGAGGTCCATGACGGTGTGCTTGGACACCCGCCAGGGCACGCCGCTGCGGTTGGGCACGACGCGGGCGATCCGGCCGTCGGGGAGGTACTCGACGTCGTAGAAGCCGGGGACGTAGACGCCGCCGGTCTTGGCCAGGCGCAGGAGGAGCTCCTCGCGGCCGCCGGGGCGGCCCTCCTGCTTCCAGGCGCGGATGATCTGTGTGATCTCCAGCACGGCCTGCTCGCCGTCGCCGATCACCGCGCAGTCGATGAAGTCGGCGATGGGCTCCGGGTTGAAGGCCGCGTGGCCGCCGGCCATGACGATCGGGTCGTCGATGGTGCGGTCCTTGGACTCCAGCGGGATGCCGGACAGGTCCAGGGCCGTGAGCATGTTGGTGTAGCCGAGCTCGGTGGAGAAGCTCAGGCCGAGCACGTCGAAGGCGCTGACCGGGCGGTGGCTGTCGACGGTGAACTGCGGGACGCCGTGCTCACGCATCAGCGCCTCCAGATCGGGCCACACACTGTAGGTGCGCTCGGCGAGGACGCCCTCCTGCTCGTTGAGCACCTCGTAGAGGATCTGGACGCCCTGGTTGGGCAGGCCGACCTCGTAGGCGTCGGGGTACATCAGCGCCCAGCGGACGTCGCAGCTGTCCCAGTCCTTGACCGTGGAGTTCAGTTCTCCGCCGACGTACTGGATGGGCTTCTGCACATGCGGGAGGAGAGCTTCGAGCTGCGGAAACACAGACTTCACAGACTCGGCGGCTTCGGCAGGCATCTCGCTGACCTTCGTGTGCTGGGGTTGGGGCCCCGGCCGGCGGCTGGGGACGGGTGACCATCAAGCCTAACGCGGACGCGGGGGTCCCTCGCACGGACGGAAGGGCCGGCCAGTGGTTCCGGCGGACGGGCCGGTCAGTGGTACGGGCGCAAGGCCGGCCACTGGTTCGGGCGCAAGGGCGCCGGGATCTACTTCCCCATCTTGTCGATCGCCTTGCCGAACGATTTCCGCATCGACTCCCACATCCGCGGCAGCTCCGTCTCGGCGATCTCGGCGCGCCGCTCCTCGCGGCCGTAGAGGAGGCCGTAGGTGAAGGTGCTCTCGCCGGCCGCGTGGGCGACGGCGGCGAGCTCGGTGAGGGTGCGGCGGGCCATGACGCTGTCCTGGTGGTCGCCGAGCAGGGTCTGGAGGGACTTCATCGCCTTGACCAGGTCGGTCGCCGGGGTGCCGAGTGCGGGGGCGGCGGCCTCGGCCGCGTAGCGGGTGCGCTTGGTCTTCTTGCGGGCCTCGTGCAGGGCGGTGTCGCGGTCCGGGCCGGGCGGCAGGTCGAGGGCCCGGGCGATCAGCGCGGAGAGCTTGTCGAGGTTTTTGCGGACGGCCGCGGCGAGCACCTTGCCCGGCTCGGCGGCGGCCTTCTTGCGCAGCGGCGGGTCGGTGAGCAGGACGTCGAGGGTGTCGAGGAGGGTGAGGTAGCGGCGGGAGTCGAGGATGGCGGTGACATGGCCGTGGGCTCCGCTGTGGCCGGCCTCGGACCAGGCGGCGAGCCGGTCGCGGACGGGGCCGTGGACGAGGCTGTCGGGCAGCTCGTCGAGGGCGGTGCGCAGGCGTTCGGCGAGGACCTCCTGGTCGCGGTCGCGGCCCAGTTCTCCGGCGAGCCATTTCAGGTCGGTGGCGACGGGGTCGGTGACCTTGCGGTCGAGGACGCTGCGGAAGGAGCGGAAGGTGCTGCGCAGGCGGCGGGTGGCGACGCGCATGCGGTGCACGGAGTCGGGGATGTCCTGGCGGACGGCGGGGTCGAGGTCGACGAGGGCGTCGCGCTGTTCTCGGACGTAGGCGAGGACGTGGTCGCCGGCGGTGACGGGCCGGTCGGCCCCCGGCTGCTTGCGTTTCTTGCGTTTGGGGGCGGATGCGGGTGCGGAGGCCGGGGCGGGTGCGGAGGTGGTCGCGGGGGCGGCGGGGGATGCGGGTGCGGGGGTCGCGGATGCGGCCGGGGAGCCGGCGGGGGCGGTCTCGGCGAGGGCCCGGGCGAGCTTGGAGGCGGAGGCCGAGGGGGTGGCGCCGGCCTTGCGCAGGTGGTCCTCGACCGTGTCGAGGAAGGCGGGGTCGCCGTCGTCGGCGAGCTCGACCTCGATCTCGGTCCACCGGGCGGTGCCGCCGTCGCCGGTGAGGCGTTCGGCGTGGACGTGGTCGAGGCTGACCTCGGCGAGGAGCCGGCCGTTGGCGTCGAGGAGGTGGCGTACGTCGCGGTCGGAGCGCAGCCGGATCACGGGCCGGAGTTCGTGGTGGCGTACGCGGGAGCGGACGAGCCGGGCGAGGCCCTCGGGGAGTTCGTCGGAGAGCGGGGCGCGGACCTCGTCCCGCACTCCGGGCGCGACCGGGAACTTCAGGTGCCAGCCCTCGTCGGTGCCGCCGGTGCGGCGGCGCAGGGTGAGGGATGCGGAGGTGAGGCGTTGGTCGGCGGTGTCGTAGTAGGTGGCGTCGAGGTGGGTGACGCCCTTGTCGTGGACGGAGGCGACGCCCGGGATGCCGCTGAGCTCGGGCAGTGCGGCGTCCTGGATCTCGTACTTCCGCTCGATCTCGCGCTTGGTGTCCGCCATGCACCGAATTTAGTCGGCCCGGGTACGGAGCGGCAGGGGGAACGTTCCCCCGCCTGCCCGTACCCGCGGGCCGGGCGTGACGGGCGGGCTAGGCGGAGAGGGGTCTCTGCAGGCGGATGGACTGCAGCAGGCCCACGGCCATCCAGACGGCGAACATCGAGGAGCCGCCGTAGGACACGAACGGCAGGGGCAGACCGGTGACCGGCATGATGCCGAGGGTCATGCCGATGTTCTCGAAGGTCTGGAAGGCGAACCAGGCGACGATGCCGGCGGCGACGATCGTGCCGTACAGGTCGGGGGTGTCGCGGGCGATGCGGCAGGCGCGCCACAGGATGATGCCGAGCAGCAGGATGATCAGTCCGCCGCCGACGAAGCCGAGTTCCTCGCCGGCGACGGTGAAGACGAAGTCGGTCTGCTGCTCGGGGACGAACTGGCCGGTGGTCTGGTGGCCGTTGAAGAGGCCTGCGCCGGTGAGGCCCCCGGAGCCGATGGCGATGCGGGCCTGGTTGGTGTTGTAGCCGACGCCGGCCGGGTCGAGTTCGGGGTTGGCGAAGGCGGCGAACCGGTTGATCTGGTAGTCGTCGAGGATGCCGAGCTGCCAGACGGTGACCGCGCCGGCGGCTCCGGCTCCCATGAGGCCGAACACCCAGCGGTTGGAGGCGCCGGAGGCGAGCAGCACGCCGAGCACGATGACGACCATGACCATGACGGAGCCGAGGTCGGGCATCAGCATCACGATCAGCATGGGCACCACGGCGAGGCCGAGTGCCTGCAGGACCGTGCGGTGGTCGGGGTACTGCCTGTCGCCGGCGTCCACGCGGGTGGCCAGCAGCATCGCCATGCCCAGGATGATCGTGAGCTTCACGAACTCCGAGGGCTGGAGGGAGAAGCCGCCGGGCAGCTTGATCCAGGAGTGGGCGCCGTTGATGGTGGAGCCCAGCGGGGTGAGCACCAGCAGGATCAGGAAGACGGACGCGCCGTAGAGGATGGGCACGGCGGTGCGCAGGGCGCGGTGGCCGAGCCAGAGCGCCCCGACCATCAGGGCCAGTCCGATGCCGGTGTTCAGCAGGTGGCGGACGAGGAAGTAGTACGGGTCGCCCTGGTTGAGCTCGGTGCGGTTGCGGGTGGCCGAGAAGACCAGCAGGGAGCCGAGCAGCGACAGGACGATCGCGGAGAGCAGTATCGGCCAGTCGAGGCGCCGGACCAGGGAGTCGCGGGCGAAGAGCCGGGCCCAGCCGGAGCGCTGGGGCCCGTAGCCGGAGACCTGGAAGCTGTTGACTCCGCCGGTCATGTGACGGCCCTCCGGGTCGCGGTGGTGCGCGGCCGGCGCAGCACCCTGGGCCCCGCGGAGTCCGCGGCGATCCGGGCGCTCGCGGTCCAGGGTGATGACGCCCCGGAGGCGCTGC
>NZ_BAAAIZ010000007.1:43320-69285 GCF_039526425.1 Streptomyces thermospinosisporus | reverse complement strand
CGGCGGGTGTCGCGGTTGCTTGCCTCGGGTGAGGGGACGGTGGCCCCTTGCTGGTCGGCGGGGTCGCCCTGGTCGTCCTCGGGTGGGTTGGCCGAGGCGTCGGGCGAGGGGCCGGCGGACTTGGCGGGGTCCTTGGGCATCTTGGGGGACTTGATGGTGCCGTCCGCCTTGATCTTGGGCAGGCTCTTCTGCGGCTTGGGCAGCAGCGCCTTCTTCTTGTCGATCTTGCCGTCCTCGGTGACGCCGTAGAGCGCGTTGTAGATGTTGCGCACGGCGGGACCCGAGGCGCCGGAGCCGGTACCACCCTGGGAGATCGTCATGACGATCGCGTAGTCCTCGGTGTAGGTGGTGAACCAGGAGGTGGTCTGCTTGCCGTAGACCTCGGCCGTACCGGTCTTGGCGTGCATCGGGATCTTGTCCTGCGGCCAGCCGCCGAAGCGCCAGGCAGCCGTACCGCGGGTGGCGACGCCCTCGAGGGCGTTGTCGATGGCCTTGAGGGTCTTCTTGGTCACCGGCAGCTTGCCGTGGGCCTTGGGCTTGATCTCGGTGACGGTCCTGCCGTCGGGGCTGATGACGGCCTTGCCGATGGTGGGGTCGTACAGGGTGCCGCCGTTGGAGAGGGCGGCGTAGATGGTGGCCATCTGGATGGGGGTGACGAGGGTGTCGCCCTGGCCGATGGAGTAGTTGACGGAGTCACCGGCGCGCAGCCGGTTGCCTTCGAGGCAGTTCTCGTAGGCGATGCGCTCGGCGTAGCTGCCGTTCTTCTTGCCGGTCTTGCACCAGGCGTCCTTGTTGGCCTTCCAGTAGTCCTTCTTCCACTGGCGGTCGGGGACGCGGCCGGTGACCTCGTTGGGCAGGTCGATGCCGGTCTCCTTGCCGAGGCCGAACTCGTGCGCGGTCTTGTAGAACCAGTCGTTGGGGTGCTTCTTCGGCTTGTTGCCGCCGTCGCGCTTCCACTCCTCGTGGGAGAGGCGGTAGAAGACGGTGTCGCAGGAGACCTCGAGGGCGCGGCCGAGGCTGATCGGGCCGTGGCTCTGGGACTCGAAGTTCTTGAAGACCTGGCCGCCGATGGAGTACGAGCTGGAGCAGTTGTAGGGGCCCTCGAAGGAGTAGCCGGCCCTGACGGCCGCCGCGGTCGGGATGACCTTGAAGACGGAGCCGGGGGCGGACTGGCCCTGGATGGCGCGGTTGAGCAGCGGGTAGTTGCTCTTCTTGCCGGTGAGCTTGGCGTAGTCCTTGGCGGAGATGCCGCCGACCCAGGCGTTGGGGTCGTAGGTGGGGTTGGACGCCATGGCGACGATGCGACCGGTCTTGGCCTCCATCACCACGACGGCGCCGGAGTCGGCCTTGTAGTTGGTGCCGGTGTTGCGGTCGTGGACCTTGCGCGCTTCCTTCATCGCCCAGTTGAGCTGGTACTCGGCGACGCGCTGGACGCGGGCGTCGATGCTGGTGACGAGGTTGGCGCCGGGCTCGGCCGGGTCGGACTGGGACTTGCCGAGGACGCGGCCGAGGTTGTCGACCTCGTAGCGGGTGACGCCGGCCTTGCCGCGCAGCTGCTTGTCGTACTGCCGCTCGAGTCCGGAGCGGCCGACCATGTCGGAGCGCAGGTAGGGCGAGTCGGTGTCCTGGGCTTCCTTGATCTCCTCGTCGGTGACGGGCGAGAGGTAGCCGAGGACCTGGGCGGTGTTGGCCTTGCCGGGTGACGGGTAGCGGCGCACGGCCTGCGGTTCGGCGGTGATGCCGGGGAAGTCCTCGGCGCGTTCGCGGATCTGCAGGGCCTGCCTGGGGGTGGCCTCGTCGGTGATGGGGATGGGCTGGTAGGGCGAGCCGTTCCAGCAGGGCTGGGGGGTCTTGGCGTCGCACAGCCGGACCTTCTCCATGACCTCCTTGGGGGTCATGCCGAGGACCTTGGCGAGCTTGGTGAGGACCGCCTTGCCGTCGTCCTTCATCTTCATCAGCTCGGTGCGGGAGGCGGAGACGACGAGCCGGGTCTCGTTGTCCGCGAGGGGCACTCCGCGGGCGTCGAGGATGGAGCCGCGCACGGCGGGCTGGACGACCTGCTGGACGTGGTTGCCGGAGGCCTCCTTGGCGTACTGGTCGCCCTCGCGGATCTGGAGGTACCACAGGCGGCCGCCGAGGGTGCCGAGCAGGGAGAGGACGAGGACCTGGATGACGATGAGCCGGATCTGCACGCGTGGGCTGCGGCCGGTCTCGGGAATGTTGGTCACCTGGTGCGTCCCCCTCTCGAAGTCCTGGTCGCTCGTGCCACCGCGGGCCGCCCGTCCCGCGCTCGTGTTCGCACGCGTGGGCGGCCGCGTACGAGTGATGAACGGCCCGGCCGTGCGGCGGGGTTCCAGCCCCGCTCACCCGTCCGGGTGAACTTCGCCGAGGTCACAGGCGCTTGACCCCCTTGATGCGTCCGGCGCGGGCGACCCGGGACCGGGCGGCCCTGGCCCGCAGGCCGTTGCCGCGCTGGCCGCCGATGCGCAGTCCGGTGCCGCCGGCCAGCCAGCCGGAGGAGATGTCGCCGGCCTTGGTGGAGCTGGTGTCGGCGAGGGGGTCGTTCTCGGCGCGCCGGGCGAGTGCCATGACGCCGGGGACCACGAACGGGGCCAGCAGCAGGTCGTAGAGGGCGGCGGTGAACAGCAGGCTGCCGAGGCCCACATGGCGGGCGGCGGTGTCGCCGACCAGGGCGCCGACCCCGGCGTAGAGCAGGGTGGAGCCGAGCGCGGCGGCGACCACCACGGCCATCGGGCCGGAGGCGGACTTCACCTGGCCGGTCTCGGGCTTGACGAGCCCGGCGAGGTAGCCGATGACGCACAGCACGAGGGCGTAGCGGCCGGCGGCGTGGTCGGCGGGCGGGGCGAGGTCGGCGAGGAGTCCGGCGAAGAAGCCGACGAAGGCGCCGCCGACGTGGCCGTAGACCAGGGCGAGGCCGAGGACGGTGAGCAGCAGCAGGTCGGGCACGGCGCCCGGGAGCTGGAGCCGGGCGAGCACGGTGACCTGGACGACCAGGGCGACGACGATCAGTGAGCTGGACAGCAGGATCCGGTTGACGCGCATGGTGCAGCTCCTACTGCTCGGGCTGGCCGTCGGCGGGGGCGGACGGGGTGACGGTCACCGTCACGGTCGGTGTGGGGGCCGGCTTGGGCTTCTTGGGCAGCACCGTGTCCCGCGGGTCCTTCTCGGGGGCCTGGACGACGACCCCGACGACGTCGAGCTTGCTGAAGCTGACGTACGGGGTGACGTAGAGGGTGCGGGTCAGGTCTCCGCCGGAGGGGTCGACGCGGGAGACGATGCCGACGGGCACGCCGGGCACGAACGGCTTGTCGGCCTGCGAGCCGAAGGTGACCAGGCGGTCGCCCTTCTTGACCTCGGCCTTGCCGTTGAGCAGTTCGACGCGCAGCGGACGGTCGCCCTGGCCGGAGGCGAAGCCGAGTTCGTCGCTGCCCTCCATGCGGGTGCCGACGGTGAAGTCGGGGTCGCTGGCGAGCAGCACGGTGGCGGTGTTGGGGCCGACGGTGGTGACCCGGCCGACGAGTCCGTCGCCGTTGATGACGGTCATGTCGCGTTCGATGCCGTCGTTGGCGCCGACGTCGATGGTGATGGTCCAGGAGAAGCCCTGGGCCGCTCCAATGGCGATGACCTGGGCGCCCTTGATGCCGTACTGGCCCTTGCCGGCGACTCCGAGCAGCTTGTCGAGCTGCTTGAGGCGGCTGCGGTCGCGGTCGTCGCTGCCGAGCTCGGCCTTGAGCGCGGCGTTCTCCCGCTCCAGTTCGGCGAGCCGGTCGTGCCGGTCACCGGACTCGCGGACGGCGGAGACGGCGTTGCCGATGGGGTCGACCGCGCTGGACACCCCGTTCTCGATGGGGCCGAAGACGGATGCGGCGGCATGCCGGGCACCGTCGACCGGTGAATCCTCTCCGCCGCGGATGTCCACCGTGATCAGTGCGAACGCGATGGCGATCAGCAGCACCAGGAGCAGCCGGCTCTCTTTCGTGTCCCTCACGTGCGGCGGCCGTGCCTTCCTCGTCGTAGGCGGGTGTCGGGAACGGTGGTTGAGATGAGCTTATGTCTCTATATCAACGATCCGCCGTACGAGGGGTGATCGTCCCGTACGGCGGAATCGAAACGTTGTGTCATCTGCGCGGCTGGGCGTCGAGCACCTGCTGCAGTGCCTCGAACTCCTCGACGCACTTGCCGGACCCGAGCGCCACGCTGTCCAGCGGGTCCTCGGCGATGTGGATGGGCATGCCCGTCTCCCGGCGCAGCCGCTCGTCCAGGCCGCGCAGCAGCGCGCCGCCGCCGGTCAGCACGATCCCCCGGTCCATGATGTCGCCGGACAGCTCCGGCGGGCACTTGTCGAGGGTCGTCTTGACGGCGTCCACGATGGCGTTGACGGGTTCCTCGATGGCCTTTCTGACTTCGGCGGCCGAGATGACGACGGTCTTGGGCAGCCCGGACACGAGGTCCCGGCCCCGGATTTCGGTGTGCTCGTCGGAGTCGAGGTCGTACGCCGAACCGATCGTGATCTTGATCTGTTCGGCCGTCCGCTCACCCAGCAGCAGCGAGTACTCCTTCTTGACGTGCTGGATGATGGCGTTGTCCAGCTCGTCGCCCGCGACCCGGATGGACTGGGCGGTGACGATGCCGCCGAGGGAGATGACCGCGACCTCCGTGGTGCCGCCGCCGATGTCCACCACCATGTTGCCGGTGGCCTCGTGGACCGGCAGCCCGGAGCCGATGGCCGCCGCCATGGGCTCCTCGATGATGTGCACCTGCCGGGCGCCGGCCTGGGACGACGCCTCGATGACGGCACGGCGCTCGACGCCGGTGATGCCCGAGGGCACACAGACGACGACCCGTGGGCGAGCCAGATACCGCCGCTTATGGATCTTCAGGATGAAGTAGCGGAGCATCCGCTCGGTGATTTCGAAGTCGGCGATGACACCGTCCTTCAGAGGACGCACGGCAACGATGTTGCCGGGCGTGCGCCCGATCATCTTCTTCGCTTCGGCGCCGACCGCGAGGATGCCACCGGTGTTGGTGTTGATCGCGACGACGGACGGCTCGTTGAGTACGATTCCGCGACCCCTCACGTACACCAGCGTGTTGGCGGTCCCGAGGTCGACAGCCATGTCACGGCCGATGAACGACATTGAGTTCCCCATCAGGATTCGTCTGGCCTTCCCACGAGCTTTTGAGGGCTTTTCAGGTCGGCGAGTTGGGTGCGGTGACGTGAAGGCTTCCATCGTAGACGCGCCTTCGCGAACACTGCGCGAGGGTCTTCGCCATTGTCATCAGATGGCGTCTTCGGCTGCTTGTGGAGACGGTCCATCGGGGGCATGCGTTCCCCCGAACGCCGTGCATATGCCAGGAAGGTCCGCGGGCAAAGCCCCCAGACCCTCCGAGACGTGCGGGAACGGACCTCACCGGCCCGCGACGAGATCGTTATGCGGCGCCCGCCGGACGCGGCGCCCGGGACCCCGCGAGCGGCATGCCGGCGCACGTGCGCGTCCTCACGCGCGGCCCGGGAAGAAGATCTTCACCTCGCGCTCGGCGGACTCCTCGGAGTCCGAGGCGTGGATCAGGTTCTCCCGGACGATGACGCCGTAGTCGCCGCGGATGGAGCCGGGCGCGGCGGCGATCGGGTCGGTCGGACCGGCCAGCTGGCGCATGCCCTCGATGACCCGCTCGCCCTCGACGATCATGGCCACGACCGGGCCGGAGGACATGAACTCCACCAGCGGCTCGTAGAAGGGCTTGCCCTTGTGCTCGCCGTAGTGCTGCTCCAGCGTGTCCTGGTCCAGGGTGCGCAGCTCCAGCGCGGTGATCTGCCAGCCGGCCTTGCGCTCGATACGGCTGATGATCTCGCCGGTCAGGCCGCGACGGACAGCGTCGGGCTTGAGGAGGACGAGGGTGCGCTGGGTCACGGCTGAGCTCCTTATGTGCAGCAAGTATGTGCGGTTCGATGAGGTTACCGGGCGGGCCCTCAGGGGCGTCACACAGCGTCAGCCTGCTCGGCCTCCGCGGCGAAGCGGGCTTTCGCCTCGTCCACCTTTCGGCCGAAATGCACCGAGGCCCACCACAGGGCGGCGAACAGGACGCCCATGAAGTACATGAAGGGGACGAAGAAGCCGGAGGCGATCAGGGCGATCTGCAGCGCCCAGCCGAGCGCCACCCCGCCGGGCCTGGTGACCATGCCGCACAGCACGACGGACAGGAACATCGCGATGCCGCACACGGTCCACACCGTGCCCGTGGCGAGGTCCGGGTCCTTCATCGCGACCAGCCCGGCGAATCCGATCACGAAGAACTCGCCGATCAGCGTGGACGAACAGAGCGTACGCATCGTGGGTCAGCCCCTCCCCAGGAGCAGCCGGGCCTCGCCGACCGTGATGACCGAACCGGTGACGAGCACTCCGCCGCCGGCGAACTCGCCCTCCTCCTCGGCCAGCGTGACCGCCGCGTCCAGCGCGTCCGGCAGCCGGGGCTCGACCTGCACGCGGTCCTCCCCGAACACCTCGACGGCGATGCCCGCCAGTTCGTCGGCGTCCATCGCGCGGTGGCTGGAGTTCTGGGTGACGACGATCTCCGCGAAGACCGGCTCGAAGGCCTCCAGCATGCCCCGGACGTTCTTGTCGCCGCTCGCGCCGACGACGCCGATGAGCCGGCTGAACTGGAACGCCTCCCCCAGCGCCTCGGCGGCCGCCCGCGCGCCCGCCGGGTTGTGCGCGGCGTCCAGCACGACGGTCGGCGAGCGCCGTACGACCTCCAGCCGGCCCGGCGAGGCGACGGCGGCGAAGGCGTTGCGCACGGTGTCGATGTCGAGCGGTTCGGCGCGCTGGGCGCCGACGCCGAAGAAGGCCTCCACGGCGGCGAGCGCCACGGCCGCGTTGTGCGCCTGGTGGGCGCCGTGCAGCGGCAGGAACACCTCGGGGTACTCGCCGCCAAGCCCGCGCAGGGTGAGCAGCTGGCCGCCGACGGCGACCTGCCGGGAGACGACCCCGAACTCCAGGCCCTCGCGGGCCACGGTCGCGTCCACCTCGACGGCCTTCTTCAGCAGCACCTGGGCCGCCTCCACCGGCTGCTGGGCCATGATCACGGTCGCGCCCTGCTTGATGACGCCGGCCTTCTCCGTGGCGATCTCGGCGGGGGTGGTGCCGAGCCGGTCGGTGTGGTCGAGCTCGATCGGCATGACGACGGCGACGTTCCCGTCGATCACGTTCGTGGCGTCCCAGCTGCCGCCCATGCCGACCTCGACGACCGCGACGTCGACCGGCGCGTCGGCGAAGGCGGCGTACGCCATGCCGGTGAGCACCTCGAAGAACGACAGCCGGTACTCCTGCTGGGAGTCGACCATCTCGACGTACGGCTGGATGTCCCGGTAGGTCTCGATGAACCGCTCGGCGGAGATCGGCGCGCCGTCCAGGCTGATGCGCTCGGTGACCGACTGCACATGGGGCGAGGTGTACCGGCCGGTGCGCAGCTCGAAGGCGCCGAGCAGGGCCTCGATCATGCGGGCGGTGGAGGTCTTGCCGTTGGTGCCGGTGATGTGGATGGAGGGGTACGAGCGCTGCGGCTCGCCCAGCACGTCCATCAGGGCGGTGATGCGGCTGACGGAGGGCTCGAGCTTGGTCTCGCCCCAGCGGGTGGCCAGCTCCCCCTCGACCTCGCGCAGGGCCTTGTCGACCTCGGGGTCCTCCGGGCGCGCGGGGATGTCCGCCCGAGGCGGGCCGCTCTGGGTGCGCAGGGTGCGGCTGCCGGCCTCGATGACGGCGAGATCGGGGTCGCGGTCGGTCTCCGCCGCGACGATCTCTTCAAAGGGGTCGCTGTCACTCACGGCCCCCAGTCTACGTGCGGCCCTGCCCTCCCCCGGCCCGCCTCGGAGGCGGCCGCTCACCTGCGGCCCGGCGGGCCAACGGCCCCCCAGGGGAGGGCTCGCCGCCCGCCCGGTCGGGGGCACGGCTGCCCGTTGGGCACATAGCCCGGCGTCCCCGCGCGGGCGGGGCCAGCAGACACCGCACGCCGGAGACCCGGCGCCCCCGGGGGGCCCGGCCCCGGCGCGCCAAGGACCCGGCGCCCTCCACGAGAGATTCCGCCGACCCGCACACCCCGGATCCTGGTCCCCTGTGTGAGGACGAAACGCCCCGCGCCCTGCGCACCAAAGGCCACCGAGGACCCGGCCGCCCGCACGCAATGGGCCCCGGTGCCAGTACGGCGCCGGGGCCCCTTGGACCTGCCTGCGTAGGCGTTTACGCCTGCGGGAGGCGTTCCAGCTGGGCCTGGATGCGGGTGATGTCCTCCTCGGCCTTGGCCAGGCGGGTGCGGATCTTCTCGACCACGTGCTCCGGCGCCTTGGACAGGAACGCCTCGTTGCTGAGCTTGGCCGTGGCCTGGGACTTCTCCTTCTCGGCGGCGGCCAGGTCCTTGGCGAGGCGCTTGCGCTCGGCGGCCACGTCGATCACACCGGAGAGGTCCAGCGCGACCTCGACGCCCTCGACCGGGAGGGTCGCGGTCGGCGTGAAGGAGTCGCCCTCCGGCTGCAGGCGCAGCAGCTGGCGGATGGCCGCCTCGTGCCGGGCCAGCGGCGAGCCCTCCAGGGACAGGCGGGCCGGGACCCGCTGGCCGGGCTGGAGGCCCTGGTCGGCGCGGAAGCGGCGGACCTCGGTGATCACCGACTGGAGCGTGGCGATCTCCCGCTCGGCCTCGGGGTCACGGAAGCCGCTGTCCTTCGGCCAGTCGGCGATCACGACGGACTCGCCGCCGGTGAGCGCGGTCCACAGCGCCTCGGTGACGAACGGGACGACCGGGTGGAGCAGCCGGAGCATGACGTCCAGGACCTCGCCCAGGACGCGCTTGCTGACCTCGGCCGGCTCGCCGCCCGCCTGGAACGTCGTCTTGGACAGCTCGACGTACCAGTCGAAGACCTCGTCCCAGGCGAAGTGGAACAGCGCGTCCGACAGCTTGGCGAACTGGAAGTCGTCGTAGTACGCGTCGACCTCGGCGACGACGGAGTTCAGCCGGGAGAGGATCCAGCGGTCCGTCGGCGACATCTTCGACGGGTCCGGCAGCGGCCCCTCGACCGTCGCGCCGTTCATCAGCGCGAAGCGGGTCGCGTTCCAGATCTTGTTGGCGAAGTTGCGCGAGCCCTGGACCCAGTCCTCGCCGATCGGGACGTCGACACCGGGGTTGGCGCCGCGGGCCAGGGTGAAGCGGAGGGCGTCGGAGCCGTACTTGTCCATCCAGTCCAGCGGGTTGACCGCGTTGCCGAAGGACTTCGACATCTTCTTGCCGTACTGGTCGCGGACCATGCCGTGCAGGGCGATGGTGTGGAACGGCGGGGTGCCGTCCATCGCGTACAGGCCGAACATCATCATCCGGGCGACCCAGAAGAAGAGGATGTCGTAGCCGGTGACCAGGACGGAGTTCGGATAGAACTTCTTGAGCGAGTCGGTCTCCTCGGGCCAGCCGAGGGTGGAGAAGGGCCACAGGCCGGAGGAGAACCAGGTGTCCAGGACGTCGGTCTCCTGGTGCCAGCCCTCGCCGCTGGGCGGCTCCTCGTCGGGGCCGACGCAGACGACCTCGCCGTCCGGGCCGTACCAGACCGGGATGCGGTGGCCCCACCACAACTGCCGCGAGATGCACCAGTCGTGCAGGTTGTCGACCCAGTCGAAGTAGCGCTTCTCCATCTCCTGCGGATGGATCTTGACCCGGCCGTCGCGGACCGCGTCACCGGCGGCCTTGGCGAGCGGGCCGACCTTGACCCACCACTGCATGGACAGGCGCGGCTCGATGGTGGTCTTGCAGCGCGAGCAGTGGCCGACGGAGTGGACGTACGGGCGCTTCTCGGCGACGATCCGGCCCTCGGCGCGCAGCGCGGCGACGATGGCGGAACGGGCCTCGAGGCGGTCCAGGCCCTGGAAGGGGCCGTGCGCGGTGATGACGGCGTGCTCGTCCATCACGGCGATGGCGGGCAGGTCGTGCCGCTGGCCGATCTCGAAGTCGTTCGGGTCGTGGGCCGGGGTGACCTTGACGGCACCCGTGCCGAACTGCGGGTCGACGTGCTCGTCGGCGACGACGGGGATGCGGCGGCCGGTGAGCGGCAGCTCGATCTCCCGGCCGACGAGGTGCCGGTAGCGGTCGTCCTCGGGGTGGACCGCGACGGCGGTGTCGCCGAGCATCGTCTCGGCGCGGGTGGTGGCCACGACGATGGAGTCGTCGCCGTCGCCGTAGCGGATGGAGACGAGCTCGCCGTCGTCGTCCTGGTACTCGACCTCGATGTCGGAGATCGCGGTCAGGCAGCGCGGGCACCAGTTGATGATGCGCTCGGCGCGGTAGATCAGCCCGTCGTCGTAGAGCCGCTTGAAGATGGTCTGGACGGCCTTGGACAGGCCCTCGTCCATGGTGAAGCGCTCACGGGACCAGGCGACGCCGTCGCCGAGGCGGCGCATCTGGCCGGAGATCTGCCCGCCGGACTCGGCCTTCCACCGCCAGACCCGCTCGACGAAGGCCTCACGGCCCAGGTCGTGCCGGGACTTGCCCTCCTTGGCGAGCTCCCGCTCGACGACGTTCTGGGTGGCGATGCCGGCGTGGTCCATGCCGGGCTGCCACAGCGTCTCGTAGCCCTGCATGCGCTTGCGGCGGGTCAGGGCGTCGATGAGGGTGTGCTCGAAGGCGTGGCCCAGGTGCAGGCTGCCGGTGACGTTCGGCGGCGGGATGACGATGGTGTACGGCGGCTTGTCACTGTGCTCGTCGGCCTCGAAGTAACCGCGTTCTACCCAGCGCTCGTACAGGGGCCCCTCTACGTCGGCCGGCGCGTACTGGGTCGGCAGTTCGGTGGTGGGCGCTGTCTCTGGCTGCTGAGTGTTCTCGGTCACGGGCATGAGTTTACGGGTGTCACGGCCCAGTCCCGAAACGCGTTTCCTTTGTAACGGTGCGGTACCCGCTGGCCTGAACACATCACGTCTGCGACAGGATGTGAGCGACACATAAGCATCTGGAGGGGAACCCAGGAATGAGCTACAACCAGCCGGGCCCGTACGGCGGGCAGCCCCAGCAGCCCGGACCGTACGGCCAGCCGGGTCCTTACGGCCAGCAGCCGCAGGCTCCGCAGCCCGGCTACGGCTACCCCCAGCAGGCCCCGCCGCCGGGACAGCCGGGTTACGGCTACCCCCAGCAGCCGGGCCAGCCCGGTGTCCCGCCGCAGCAGCCGCCCTACGGCCAGGCCCCGTACGGCCAGCCTCCCGCCCCGAGCGGGGGCGGCGGCAAGAAGGCGGGCATCATCATCGGCGCGGTGGCGGTCGTGGCGGCGATCGGCGTGGGCGCGTACTTCGTCCTCGGCGGCAGCGGCGGCGGCGCGAGCGGTCTGAAGGACGACGGTCCGCACAAGCTGACGACGCCGGAGACGGTGCTCACCGACTACAAGCGGATCGGCCCGAACCAGCCGCCGGAGGACGCCTCGTCGAGCGACGTCAAGGAACTCGCCAAGAGCGGCATCAGCGACGCCAAGGCCGTCAGGGCGCTGTTCTCGACGCTCGACATCAACGACCCCTCGGCCCTCGAGGACCCGACCAAGGTGGCTGCCTCCAAGGCCGTGACGTTCGTGGGTCTCTACGGCAAGGTGAAGGACCCCGAGCAGGCGCTCGACGACGCCCTCAACGGCATGAAGAAGAGCACCGCCAAGGACCTCGAGTTCGTCGGTGACGCGGAGAGCGTGGAGCCGGACGGCCTCGAGGGTGCCGTCATGAAGTGCCAGAAGGCCAAGGGCGAGAACAAGCAGACCGGTCAGACGGACACTCAGTACGTGTGCCTCTGGGCCGACTACAGCACGATCGGCATGGCCGTGCCCGCCGCCGGCGGCAAGGGCGTGGACCTCGACACCTCGGCCAAGGTCACCGCCGACCTCCGCAAGGACGTACGCGTCCCGGTCAACTAGCGGGAACAGGAACGAGAAGGGCGCCCCGGCCTAGCGGCCGGGGCGCCTTTCTGTGCCCGGGGGACGGCTACGCCGTCTTCTGCTCCCCCGGCCCACGGCCGCGGGCGTCGCGGGGGATGAGGGTGGGGTTGACGTTGGAGAGGACGACGTCGGCGGTGATGACGACGCGGGCCACGTCCTTGCGGGACGGGACCTCGTACATCACGCCCTGGAGGACCTCCTCCATGATGGCGCGCAGGCCGCGGGCGCCGGTCTGGCGGAGGATGGCCTGGTCGGCGATGGCCTCGAGGGCCTCGCGTTCGAAGTCCAGCTCCACGCCGTCGAGTTCGAAGAGGCGCTGGTACTGCTTCACCAGCGCGTTGCGCGGCTCGACCAGGATCTTCAGCAGCGCCTCGCGGTCCAGGTTGTGGACCGAGGTGATGACCGGCAGGCGGCCGATGAACTCGGGGATCATGCCGAACTTGACCAGGTCCTCCGGCATGACGTCCTCGAACTGGTCCTTGGACTCCAGCTCCCGCTTGGAGCGGATGTCGGCGCCGAAGCCGATGCCCTTGGCGCCCGCCCGGCCCTCGATGATCTTCTCCAGGCCGGCGAAGGCACCGCCCACGATGAACAGCACGTTCGTCGTGTCGATCTGGATGAACTCCTGGTGCGGGTGCTTGCGGCCGCCCTGCGGCGGGACGGAGGCGGTGGTGCCCTCCAGGATCTTCAGCAGGGCCTGCTGGACGCCCTCGCCGGAGACGTCGCGGGTGATCGACGGGTTCTCGCTCTTGCGGGCGACCTTGTCGATCTCGTCGATGTAGATGATCCCGGTCTCGGCCTTCTTCACGTCGTAGTCGGCCGCCTGGATCAGCTTGAGCAGGATGTTCTCGACGTCCTCGCCGACGTAGCCCGCCTCGGTCAGCGCCGTCGCGTCGGCGATGGCGAACGGGACGTTCAGCATGCGGGCGAGGGTCTGGGCGAGCAGGGTCTTGCCGGAGCCGGTGGGGCCGAGCAGCAGGATGTTGGACTTGGCGAGCTCGATACCGTCGTCGCGGCCGTTCGCCCCGCCGTTCTCGCCGGCCTGGACCCGCTTGTAGTGGTTGTACACCGCGACGGAGAGGGCCTTCTTCGCCGCCTCCTGGCCGACCACATAGCTCTCGAGGAACTCGTAGATCTCACGGGGCTTGGGAAGCTCCTCCCAGCGCACCTCGCTGGTCTCGGCGAGCTCCTCCTCGATGATCTCGTTGCAGAGATCGATGCACTCGTCGCAGATGTACACACCGGGCCCTGCGATGAGCTTCTTGACCTGCTTCTGGCTCTTCCCGCAGAACGAGCACTTGAGCAGATCGCCGCCGTCACCGATGCGTGCCACGGTGTGCTTCCCCTTCGCCTGGGAGACGCCTGGACGTCAACGTCCAGCGGCTCCTGGTGCTGCCTTATGTCCGACGGTACCTTGCCGGGCCCCCCGTTCGGGCCCCCCTTGGCGCGGTTCGCTTTGACGTGAACCGGGCCAAACCGTGCCAAGGGGCGGCAGACGTCTCAGCCTCGTGCGTCAGCGCAGGCTGGCGTTGTCCATCTTGCGGGTGGTGATGATCTGGTCGATCAGGCCGTACTGCAGCGCGTCCTCGGCCGTGAGGATCTTGTCGCGCTCGATGTCCTCGCGGATCTTCTCCAGCGGCTGGGTGGAGTGCTTGGCCAGCATCTCCTCCAGCTGCGAGCGCATCCGCAGGATCTCGTTGGCGGCGATTTCCAGGTCGGACACCTGGCCGCGGCCCGTCTCGCTGTACGGCTGGTGGATCAGCACGCGGGCGTTCGGCAGGGCCATGCGCTTGCCGGGCGTGCCGGCGGCCAGCAGCACGGCGGCGGCCGAGGCGGCCTGGCCCATGCAGACCGTCTGGATGTCCGGCTTGACGTACTGCATGGTGTCGTAGATCGCCGTCAGCGCGGTGAAGGAGCCACCGGGGCTGTTGATGTAGACCGAGATGTCACGGTCGGGGTCCATCGACTCCAGGCACAGCAGCTGCGCCATGACGTCGTTGGCGGAGGCGTCGTCGATCTGGACGCCGAGGAAGATCACGCGCTCCTCGAAGAGCTTCGCGTACGGGTCGTACTCGCGGATGCCCTGGGAGGTGCGCTCGACGAAGCGGGGGATGACGTAACGGGACTCGGCCATCGGGCCGGTGTACCGGGACTGGGATGCGCGCATGTCCTGCACGGCGTCCATGCGGTCGTACAGGCCGCGGCCGGGGAAGTCGTTCACGGTGTCTCCTGGTAAAGGCTGAGGCGGTCGGCGAGCGGAGCTGATGGGGCGATCAGGCCCCGGTGCCGCCGCCGCCCGGCATGCCGGCGGCCGTGGCGATCACATCGTCGATGAGGCCGTACTCCTTGGCCTCGAAGGCGTCGAACCAGCGGTCACGGTCGGAGTCACGGATGATCTGCTCCACCGTCTGACCGGTGTGCTGGGCCGTGAGCTCGGCCATGCGCTTCTTGGTGTGCAGCAGCCGCTCGGCGTGGATCTTGATGTCCGAGGCCGAGCCTGCCAGGCCGGCGGAGGGCTGGTGGATCAGGATCTCGGCGTTCGGCAGCGCGAACCGCTTGCCGGGGGTGCCGGCGCTCAGCAGGAACTGGCCCATGGAGGCGGCCAGGCCCATGGCGATCGTCACCACGTCGTTCTTGATGTACTGCATGGTGTCGTAGATCGCCATGCCGGCCGTGATGGAGCCGCCGGGGCTGTTGATGTAGAGGTAGATGTCCTTGTCGGGGTCGGCGGCAAGGAGCAGCAGCTGCGCGGTGATCCTGTTCGCAATGTCGTCGTCGACCGGCTGGCCGAGGAAGATGATCCGCTCGTTGAGCAGCCGGCTGTAGACCTGGTCGCCGAGGCCACCACCGATGGAGGGCTCGCCGGCGGCGGAGGGCATCAGATTCGTCACGTATCCACCTGCTCGTCTTACGACGGCGCCGGGCCGTCTCACGTGTTCCCTGCGGGGGGCCTCCGGCAGCTCGGCCGCCGGTGGGTGCTGGGCCCCGTATTCAAGGACCCTAACGCTCAGGGTGGGCGGTGCCATCCCGGTTCTGTGGGTGTTCGCCGGGGGCGTAGCGGCCCGTGTGGTTCCGGTCGCCGGCAGGTACGGGTCGCGCGCGTCCGGTCGGCGCCGGTCCCCGCGTACCTGCGACTGCCCTCGCTGGTGCGGGAAGGGCCCCGGGGGGTTCGCCCCGGGGCCCTTCCTGTGATCTTGCGGAAGCCGGGGCTCAGCCCTCGGACTTCTCCTCGGCCTTGTCCCCACCGGACTCCGCGGACTCGCCGGACTCAGCGGACTCGGCGGACTCGGCCGACTCGGCGGACTCGGCCGACTCGGCGGACTCGACGGTCTCCGCCTCGGCCTCCGCCGGCTCCTCCTCGTCGTCCAGGTCGACGATCTCGCCGTTGGTGTCCCTCACCGTGGCCTTCTCGACCACGACGGCCAGCGCCTTGCCGCGGGCGACCTCGCCGACGAGCAGCGGGACCTGGCCCTGCTCGACGACGGCCTGGGCGAACTGGTCGGGGGACATGCCGGAGGAGGCCGCACGCCGCATGAGGTGCTCGGTGAGCTCCTCCTGGTTGACGCTGAGCTTCTCCTGCTTGACGAGCTCGTCGAGCACGAACTGGGTCTTGATGCCCTTGATCGCGGCCTCGCGGGTCTCGTTCTCGAACTCCTCGGCGGTCTTGCCCTGGATCTCCAGGTACTTGTCGAGGGTGAGACCCATCTGGCCGAGCTGGTGGTGCTCGAGGTTGTGCTTACGGGTGTTGATCTCGTCCTCGAGCAGCTTCTCGGGGACCGGGACCTCGACCAGCTCGAGCAGCTTCTCCAGGACGCGCTCCTGGGCCTGCGTGGCCTGGTCGTACTGCTTCATGTTCTCCAGGCGCTTGCGGCTGTCGGCCCGGAGCTCCTCGAGGGTGTCGAACTCGGAGGCCAGCTGCGCGAACTCGTCGTCCAGCTCGGGCAGTTCCCGCTTGGCGACCTGGGTGACCCTGACGGTGACCTCGGCCTCCTTGCCGGCCGCGGAGCCGCCCTTCAGCTCGGAGGTGAAGGTGGCCTCCTCACCGGCGGACAGGCCCTTGACGGCGTCGTCGATGCCGTCGAGCAGCTCGCCGGAGCCGATGGTGTAGGAGACGTCCTTGGCGACGCCGTCCTCGAGGACCTTGCCCTCGACCTTGGCCTCCAGGTCGATGGTGACCACGTCGCCGTCCTCGGCGGCGCGCTCGACCGGGGTGGTGGAGGCGAAACGCTCACGGAGCTGCTCGACCGACTTGTCGACGTCCTCGTCGGTGACCTCGACGGCGTCGACCTCGACCTCGATGCCGGAGTAGTCCGGGATCTCGATGGAGGGGCGCACGTCGACCTCGGCGGTGAAGTTCAGCGTCTCGCCGTCCTTCAGCTCCGTGATGTCGACCTCGGGCTGACCCAGCGGGCTCAGCTGGGCCTGGTTCACGGCGTCGGTGTAGAACTTCGGGAGAGCGTCGTTGACGGCCTCCTCCAGGACCGCACCGCGGCCGAAGCGCTGGTCGATGACCCGGGCCGGGACCTTGCCCTTGCGGAAGCCCTTCACCGTGACCTGCTGGTTGATCTTCTTGTACGCCGCGTCGAGGCTGTCCTTGAGCTCCTCGAAGGGCACCTCGACAGTGAGCCGAACCCGGGTCGGGTTCAGGGTCTCCACGGCGCTCTTCACGGTTCGGTCTCCTTGTGGCTGACTTCTCGGTTTCTGCCGGTACCAGAGCGGTCCGGCGGATGCGCCGCCCGGAGGACTTCAGACCTGAGACACACGGGCGTGCAGCTTGCATAGTAACGGCAGCGACTACGGCGCCCAAAAGGCGATCACCGGCAAGTGACCGCTGGCTGATCACCGAGGGTGACCGGATGGGTGGTCGGGGTGGCGGGATTTGAACCCACGGCCTTCCGCTCCCAAAGCGGACGCGCTACCAAGCTGCGCCACACCCCGTCTGGTGCGACACGTAGGGTACATGCCGCCCGGCGGTGCGACGGCAGGATTTGAGGGGCGCGCTGCGGTGTCGCCGGCGGGGCGGGCAACGGGTGTGCATCGAGGTGCCCTGACCCGCTACGATGCCTGTCAGTACTGCGGCCGGTACGGCCTGCGGTGCACCCTGCGGGCGTAGCTCAATGGTAGAGCCCTAGTCTTCCAAACTAGCTACGCGGGTTCGATTCCCGTCGCCCGCTCTGTACGGCTCAGGGCCGGCCGGAGGATCACTTCCTCCGGTCGGCCCTGGTCGTTTCCGGCTCCGGTGGCATTGATCGTTTCGCCGGCCGCTCCAGGCGTCGCCTTGATCGCTCTCGGCCCCAGGGCCTCGCCCTGATCGTTTCACCGGCCGCGCTCTCCGGCCCCAGCCGCACCGCGCCCGGGTCCCAGCTCCGTCCCGCCGGCCCGGGACCTTGATCACCGGGCTGGGGCGAGCGCCCCCCTGGAACTGGGACGGGCGCCCTCCTAGAACTGGATCGAGTTGATCGTCTCGGCTATCGAGTTCAGGAAGCGCTGGATGTCGTCGGCCATGCCGGTGGAGGCGAGGAAGAAGCCGAAGAGGACCGCGACGATCGCGGGGCCCGCCTTGATGGAGCCGCCTCTCAGGAGCACCACAAGGATGATCGCCAACAGCAGCACCACAGACAGTGAAATGGCCACAACTGATCACACCCTCGGTCGGTCCGCTCTCCCGGCCCGGGGGCGCGACCCCCGCGCACCCCGCCAGAACCATCGTGCCACCAACCTGCCCGCGTCATGCCGCAGGTGACACATCGTTCAGCCGGGGTACCCGGCGGCGGACGGGGAGCCCCGCCCCTCAGGACCGCGCACGCCCGCGCGCACGCGGCACCGTACGCCACAACACCGGTGTCTCGCACGGGAATTCGAGGTACCGCCCGAGCAGGGAATTCAACCGGATCGTTTCCATACCCACACAACGCGTCCGCAGGCATTTCGAATTGCCCGCACGGCCTTCTCAACAGACCGGCGACACAGGGCGCCAAGGCGACGGAAGTGGACATTCCGTCGGAGTCACCCGCCGGTCTTATGCATGGCTTAATCCGGATGAATCACGACATGCAGGGCGCCAGTCGGGCGGTTCGGGCACGCACTCCCCTTAAGCATCGGATGTGTTGGCCATCACTAGGACCGCGAGGCCGAGTTTCCTCCATCGGGGGTACCCGGACCGAATAACCAGTAATGACGTCGGGCGTTTTACGAATAGCCGGAGACAACGCTAGGGTGCCTCAGATGTTCCACGCTGCCTCGTCCCCCGCAAGCGCAGCGAGCTCTGTGAACCTCTCCCCCGGTGCGCTGTGGGAGGGCCTGTGACGAACTCGCTGCGACCGTACGGCAACCGCAGAACGCCGCTTCCCCCGGCACACGCACCGGCGGCCGGAGGCACGGGCCCGCATACCCCGAGCGCGGGCTCCGCCAACCGCTCCGAGTCCCCCAGGTCCTCCGGGTCCTCCGGGTCCACCGGCAAGCAGCGCGACGCCTTCTTCGACAACGCCAAGTACCTGGCGATCGTGCTGGTCGGTGTGGGCCACGCCTGGGGCCAGATCCTGGACGACAACCGGACGGTGGAGGCGCTCTACCGGTTCGTGTACACGTTCCACATGCCGGCTTTCATCATCATCTCCGGCTACTTCTCGCGCAGCTTCGACATGAGTCCCAAGCGCGTGAAGCGGCTGATCGCCACCGTCGTCGTGCCGTACCTCGTCTTCGAGGTGGCCTACACGCTGCACAAGCGGGTCGTGGACAACGACCCCGGCCACGACCTCAGCCTGCTCGACGCCACCTATCTGCTGTGGTTCCTGTGCGCGCTGTTCATCTGGCGCCTGACCACGCCCATCTGGAAGACGATCCGCTACCCCCTGCCGGTCGCCATCGCCCTCGGGGCGCTGGCGTCCATGACGCCGTCGATCGCCAACGACCTGGACATGCAGCGCGTGCTGCAGTTCCTGCCGTGCTTCGTGCTGGGTCTGGTGCTGCGGCCGGAGCACTTCTGCCTGGTGCGCCGCCGCTCGGCGCGGATCGCCTCGCTGCCGGTGATGGCGGCGGCGCTGGCCGTCGCCTGGTGGTCGGTGCCCCGCATGTCCACCGGCTGGTTCTACCGCGACTCCCCGGCGCAGGACTCGGGCGCCCCGTGGTGGACCGGGCCGGTGATGATGCTGGCGCTGTTCGGCTGCTCGCTGGTGCTGACCGCCTGCTTCCTGGCCTGGGTCCCCGGCCGGCGCATGTGGTTCACCTCGCTGGGCGCCGGGACGATCTACGGCTTCCTGCTGCACGGCTTCGTGGTGAAGACCGGCACCTACCAGGGCTGGTTCAAGGCGCCCGTACTGGACACGCCGCTGGGCGAGATCGTGCTGACCGTGGTCGGTGCCGTCGGCATCACCCTGCTGTGCACCAAGCCCGTGCGGCAGGCGCTGCGATGGGTGGTGGAACCACGGATGGAGTGGGCCTTCCGGCCGGACGTCATAGCGGAGGCACGGGAGCGCGAGAAGCGCTCCGAGGCCGCCCGGTCCCGCGAGAAGGTCTCCGTCTGAGCGAAGCCCGGGCAGCCCTACCGGGTCTCCCCCGCGACCAGGCCGAGAAGTGTGCGCATCCGCGTGTACTTCTCGGCCAGTCTCGTTCTGGTGGGCTCGTCCAGCACGGCCAGGCGCTCGGGGTCGGCGTTGTGCGCCAGGTCGGCCTCCTTCACCAGCAGCGCGCCCGGCGTGGCGAGGATGCGGGCCGCGTACGCCTCGGGCGGCTCGGCCGGCCGCTTGGTGACCGCGAGGACGATGTCCTTGGTGCGCCGGGTCAGCGGGGCCTGCTCCAGCCACGTCAGGGAGAGCTTGTCGTCCTCGACGGCGTCGTGCAGCCAGGCCGCGGCGATCTGCTCCTCGTCGCCGCCGCGCGCCCGTACGCCCTCGGCGACGGCCCGCAGATGCTCCTCGTACGGGCGCCCGGCCTTGTCGGTCTGGCCCGAGTGGGCGGCGCGGGCGGTGGCCTCGGCCTCGGCCAGGGTCATGGGTGTGTCGCTCACCGCTCCAGTGTGCCCGGCGGCACGGCTCAGCGGGTGGCGGTGGGGCCCTCGCGGCAGATCAGCAGCAGGGCACGGTCGTCGTTGACGTCCTTGGCGACCGACTCGATCAGATGCCAGGCGGCGCCGTGGAAGCCGCCGGCGACATAGCGGTCGGCCTCCCCGGTGAGCCGGTCGATGCCCTCGACGATGTCCCGGTCGGCCGTCTCCACCAGCCCGTCGGTGAACAGCATCAGCACGTCACCGGGGCGCAGGGAGCCCTTCACCGGGTCGAACTGGGCGCCGTCGTACACGCCGAGCAGGGGGCCCTCGGCGGCCTTCTCCTCCCAGCGGCCGCTGCCCGCGCTGAGCTGGAGGCCCGGCGGGTGGCCCGCGGAGTACAGCTCGTAGTCGCCGGAGTCGAGGTCGAGGACGAGGTGGATGGAGGTGGCGAAGCCCTCCTCCCACTCCTGGCGCAGCAAGTAGCCGTTGGCGGCGGGCAGGAAGGCGTGCGGGGGCAGGCTGCCGAGCAGTCCGCCGAAGGCGCCGGAGAGCAGCAGGGCGCGGGAGCCCGCGTCCATGCCCTTGCCCGAGACGTCGGTCAGCACGACCTCCAGGGTGCGCCCGCCGTTGGTGCGGGCCGCGACCACGAAGTCGCCCGAGAAGGACTGGCCGCCCGCCGGGCGCAGGGCCATCTCGTGGTGCCATCCGGAGGGCAGTTTGGGCAGTTTGCTCTGCACCCGGATGCGTTCGCGCAGGTCGAACAGCATGGTGCCGCCGCGCCGCCAGGGCACGCCGACCCGGCTGCGGAACTGAGCGACGAGCAGCCCGAAGAAGCCGCAGGCGGCCACCACAAGGACCACACCCGGGGTGACCCGTGAGGTGCCCTCGGTGTACGGGCCGAGATGGACCGACTCCACGATGAGCGCGGTGGCCGCCGCCGCGTACAGGCCGAGCAGGCTGGCCGGGCGCAGCAGCAGCCCGCCGGCCACGATCGGCAGCACCAGCGCCGCCGGGGAGAACCAGACCGAGTTGACGAGCGTGCCCGCCATGATCAGCGGGATGGTGAGGAAGAGACCGGCCAGCGCGATCCAGTCCGAGCCGTCCCCGCGGAAGTAGTCGACGGCCGCTCTGCGCACGCCGACGCGGGCCCGGTGCCACTGCTTCTTCAACCGGGCCGTGAACGTGTCGGCTTCCGCGCGCCGCTGTCGTCTCGGTGCCATTAGTTCGGGACCCTATCCGTGGGACCGGCCGCTTGGCACGGGAGGTCCGCCTTGTCCCCCGTCCGGGGACCGACATCACAGTGAACTTCACGGGATGCCGTCTCGTGGCCGCTCGGGAGAAATTCCCTCGCTCGTCCCGCATTGCCCTGATAGGCATGGCTCATGGTGAATGAGCGCACGGCCCCGGCGACCGGACTCCGGGTACTCACCCCGGACGACTGGGACAAGTGGTACGGAACGCTGATACGTGCCTTCGGCGGAGTTCCGGAATCCGACGAGGAACGGGAACTGTGGAACTCCCTGACCGAGTTCGGCCGTTCCCTCGGCGTATGGGACGGGGACGAGTGTGTGGGGACGGCGGGGGCGTTCTCCTTCCGAGTGACGGTACCGGGCGGCGCCTCGGTGCCGGCTGCGGGCGTGACGATGGTGAGCGTGGCCGCCACGCACCGGCGGCGCGGGGTGCTGACGTCCATGATGCGACGGCAGTTGGACGACATACGGTCCTGGGGCGAGCCGCTTGCGGTGCTGACCGCGTCCGAGCCGGCGATCTACGGCCGGTTCGGGTACGGAGCGGCGGCCTTCCAGCTGGACGCCGAGATCGACACGTCTCTGGTGACGCTGTCGGCGCCGGACGGCACGGACGACGTAGTGGTGCGGTACGCGCCGCCGGCCGAGGTCGCCAAGGAGTGCCAGGCGGTGTACGACCAGCTGGTACCGCTGCGGCCCGGCATGCTGACGGCGCCGGCCGGCTGGGAGCGGCTGCCGCTGGTGGACCCGGAGAGCGACCGGGGCGGTGCCTCTCCGCTGCAGTGCGTCGCCGCCCGGCGGGACGGCGAGACGGTGGGGTACGCGCGGTTCCGGGTGAAGCCGGAGTTGGGGCCGGGCGGGCATCAGGGCACGGTGACGCTGGAGGATCTGGCGGCGCTTGATCCGGCGGCGGACGCGGCGCTGTGGCAATTCCTGTTCGGCATCGATCTGACCTCGACGCTGGTGGCGCGGCGGCGGCCGGTGGACGAGGCGTGGCAGTACCTGGTGTCCGACATCCGGCGGTGCCGCCCGGCGCTGCGGGACTCGCTGTATCTGCGGCCGATGGAGGTGGGGGCCGCGCTGTCGCGGCGGACCTACCAGGTGCCGCTGGACGTGGTGTTGGAGGTGGAGGACGCCTTCTGCCCCTGGAACAGCGGGCGTTGGCGGCTGAGCGGGGACGCCGGGGGCGCGACCTGTGAGCGGACCGCCGATCCGGCCGATCTCGCCCTGTCCGTACGCGAGTTGGGCGCCGCCTATCTGGGCGGGGTGAGCCTCGCGGCGCTGGCGGCGGCCGGGCGGGTGCGCGAACTGCGGCGCGGGGCGCTTGCCCAGGCGGCCGTCGCCTTCGGGGCGGGCGGCGTGGCTCCCTGGCTGCCGTTCGGCTTCTGAGGGCGCGCCGGGCCGGCTGCCGTTCGGGGACTGAGAGCGCGCCGGGCCGGCTGCCGTTCGGGGACTGAGAGCGCGCCGGGCCGGCTGCCGTTCGGGTACTGAGAGCGCGCCGGGCCGGCTGCCGTTCGGGGACTGAGAGCGCGCCGGGCCGGCTGCCGTTCGGGGACTGAGAGCGCGCCGGGCCGGCTGCCGTTCGGGGACTGAGAGCGCGCCGGGCCGGTTGCCGTTCGGGGCTGGAGTGTGCAGGGTCAGGCGCCGCGCTGGCAGTTGGGGCACCAGAAGAGGTTGCGGGCGGCCAGGTCTGCGGTGCGGATCGGCTCGCCGCACAGATGGCAGGGCTGGTTCGCACGCCGGTAGACGTACACCTCGCCGCCGTGGTCGTCGACGCGGGGCGGGCGGCCCATCGCCTCCGGGGTGTGCTCGGGGCGCACGGTGTCGATGCGGTTCCGGCGCACGCCCTCGTGCATCAGCTCCACCAAGTCCGTCCACAGCGCGTCCCATTCGGCGGGGGTGATGTCGCGGCCGGGGCGGTAGGGGTCGATGCGGTGCCGGAACAGGACCTCGGCGCGGTAGACGTTGCCGACGCCGGCGATGACCTTCTGGTCCATCAGCAGGGCGGCGATGGTGGTGCGGCTGCGGCTGATGCGGCGGTAGGCGGCGGCCGGGTCGGCGTCCGGGCGGAGCGGATCGGGGCCGAGCCGGTCGTGTATCGCCTGCTTCTCGCCGCCGGTGATCAGGGCGCAGGTGGTGGGGCCGCGCAGATCCACGTACGCGCCGTCGTGGGCGAGGCGGAGGCGGACGGTGTCCGTGGGCGGCGGCGCGGGGGCCGGGCCGAAGGTGACCTTGCCGAACAGGCCGAGGTGGATGTGGATCCAGTCGGCGTCGCGGAAGCCGAGGAAGAGGTGCTTGCCGTGGGCGTCGGTGGTGTGCAGCGGGGTGCCGTCGAGGAGGGCGGCGGCGTCGGAGAACTTGCCCTGGGGACTGGTGACGCGGAGCGGGGCGCCGGTCGCGAAGGCGGCGGCGTAGTCCTTGGCCAGCCGGTGGATGGTGTGCCCTTCGGGCATGGTCCCCTTCGTCCCCTTCGTCCCCTTCGTCCCCTTCTCCTGCGTCCTCGGCCGGGCTGCCCGCGCCGGCGTACGGCACGGGCGCACTGCCCCTGCTGCTCCGTGTGCGGGCCGGCCCGTCCCGTCCCCGGTGCGGGCGGCCAAGCGGTTACTGCTGGGGGTGGTGGGCCGGGATCGGGGGAAGGTCGCCGGTGGTCTCGTAGGCGGAGAGCATCCCGATGCGGCGGACGTGCCGCTCGTCCTCGGAGAACGGGGTGTTGAGGAAGGTCTCCACGAACTTTGTGGCCTCGTCCTGCGAGTGCATGCGCGCGCCGATCGCGACCACGTTGGCGTTGTTGTGCTGGCGGCCCAGCGCCGCCGTCTCCTCGCTCCAGGCGAGCGCGGCCCGGACGCCCTTCACCTTGTTGGCGGCGATCTGCTCGCCGTTGCCCGAACCGCCGATCACGATGCCGAGGGCGCCGGGGTCCTCGGCGGTCCGCTCGGCGGCACGCAGGCAGAACGGCGGGTAGTCGTCCTGGGCGTCGTAGATGTGGGGGCCGCAGTCGACGGGGTCGTGCCCCGCTTCCTTCAGCCACTGGACGAGGTGGTTCTTGAGTTCGTAGCCGGCATGGTCCGAGCCGAGGTACACGCGCATGGTCCGAGTGTGACATGCGGCTTACCGGGCAGGCGCGCGGGGTGCTGACCCCGGGAAATGTGAGAAGAATCTCAGAACCTCATGAAAACCTCAAGTAACGATTTGCTTTCGAAGGTTTTCCAGCGCGCAACCCTCCGTTTCACTGGTCCAGCTCGTACACCGATCTGTGCGAGCGAGCTACAGCTACCCGGCGCAAAGAAAGTCCGTTCCATGACCTCGCAGCCGACCCTGACCAAGCCCGGAAGCTCTCCGTCCGGCCCCGGCGACCCCGGCGGCACCGGACTGCAGGCCGGACTCAAGAACCGTCATCTGTCGATGATCGCCATCGGTGGTGTCATCGGCGCCGGCCTGTTCGTCGGATCCAAGTCCGCCATCGCGACCGCCGGACCCGGAATCCTGCTCTCGTACGCCCTCGTCGGCACGCTCGTGGTGCTGGTGATGCGCATGCTGGGCGAGATGTCCGCGGCCCACCCGACCTCCGGTTCCTTCTCGGCGCACGCCGACCGGGCGCTCGGCCCCTGGGCCGGGTTCTCCATCGGCTGGCTGTACTGGTTCTTCTGGGTGGTCGTGCTGGCGGTGGAGGCGACCGCCGGTGCCGAGATCCTCGAAGGCTGGATTCCGGCCGTGCCCCAGTGGGTCTGGGCCCTGCTCGTGATGGTGGTGCTCACCGCCACCAACCTGGCGTCCGTGGGCTCCTACGGCGAGTTCGAGTTCTGGTTCGCCGGCATCAAGGTCGTCGCCATCAGCGCGTTCATCCTCATCGGCGGGCTGGCCGTCTTCGGCCTGCTGCCCGGCGTCGACAGCGAGCAGGCGGGTCTGTCCAACCTCACCGAGCACGGCGGCTTCCTGCCCAACGGGCCCGGTGCGATCCTCACCGGCATCCTGCTGGTCGTCTTCTCCTTCATGGGCAGCGAGATCGCCACCCTCGCGGCCGGTGAGGCCGAGGACCCCCGGCGGGCGGTCACCAAGGCCACCAACAGCATCATCTGGCGTATCGGCGTCTTCTACCTGGGCTCCATCTTCGTGGTGGTCTGCCTGCTGCCGTGGAACAGCGAGTCCATCGCCGAGAACGGCTCCTACGTGGCCGCGCTGGACACCCTGGGCATCCCGCACGCCGGTCAGATCATGAACTTCATCGTGCTGACCTCGGTGCTGTCCTGCCTCAACTCCGGTCTCTACACGGCCTCCCGGATGGCCTTCTCGCTCGGTGAGCGCGGCGACGCGCCCAAGGCGTTCGCCCGGACCACCGAGCGCGGCGTGCCGCGGACGGCGATCCTGGTGTCCGTGGTGTTCGGCTTCGTCGCCGTGTTCTTCAACTACGAGTACCCCGACTCGGTCTTCCTGTTCCTGGTCAACTCCTCCGGTGCGGTCGCGCTGTTCGTGTGGCTGGTGATCTGCGTCTCGCAGCTGCGGATGCGCAAGATCATCCAGCGGGAGGCGCCGGAGAAGCTGATCGTGCGGATGTGGCTCTACCCGTACCTGACCTGGGCGAGCATGGGGCTGATCGTGTTCGTGATCGGCTACATGCTGACCGACACCGAGCACAACGGGCGGAACACGATGCTGCTGTCGCTGCTGGTCGCGGCCGTGGTGCTGGTGGTCGCCGTGGTGAAGCAGCGGCTGGACGCACGCAAGGCCGCAGCGGAGCGGGACGAGGTCCCGGCCGGCTGAAGTCCTCCCGGCTGAAC